>RFZH01000061.1 GCA_009920815.1 Paracoccaceae bacterium | reverse complement strand
TCGCCCACTGACCAGCCGCTTACACCGCTGCCGACGGCTATGATTGTGCCAGAGGCTTCTAACCCCGGAAGATCAGAGGCATTCGCCGGAGGATTGTAAAGCCCCGCACGTTGCAAAGCATCTGGCCGGTTTACTCCGGCATAAGCGACTTGGATAATGACTTGACCCTGTTCGGGCGTAGGGATGGGGCGTTCACAAAGCCTAAGAACGTCAGGCCCGCCGGGCTGCGTGATTTCTACAGCGCGCATCAAGTCGGTCATTTATATGTCCTTTGAATTGGGGGTCCAGAAACCTGGACGATCATTTTGTGAATTCTGGGGCGCGCGCACGCGTGACAAAAGCGCGGCTGGCCCTGCCAATAGGCGCGTCAAGGCCGTATTTTCGCGTAGTTTTGATTTTGCTTTTTCAAATTGCATGACATTTTCGATGCGCCGATCAAGGAAATCCCAAGTCTGTTCGTGATCTTCTGATGTATCACCCAACCAATACAAGACAGTTGCACTATAAACGGCGCTTAGGATGGTTCGTTTCGAATACCAGTTATAATCGTCAGACGTGTCGCCAAGGGTGGTCCAAATTAAATCGCTGGTCCCCCAAATCAAATCCGCACCACGTTTCATGTTATGAGGCAAAGCAAACAAAGTTGTTGCACGACGCACAATTTCTTTATCGTCTAAAACTTCTAGGCGCACCCGTATCGCGGTTGCAATTTTTTCACGAAACTTAAGGCCGCTAAGATCGGTTGCGCCTAACCGCTTTAGCATGGCTTGGTCCCCTTGGGTGTGGGACAGGATCGCCAAATCAAGCGCACAATTTGGACAATGAAGGCGTGCCATTGATTCGTCGATTTCGGCATCTTTGCAGGCAGCGCGAAAGGTTTCGTCCCCCCAGCCATCAAATGGAACATGCCCTATAGCCGCGTTCAAAAGCCGTTCAGCAATAGATAGGTTATCTGACTGGTTCATTTCAATTCCCCTTTGGCCCTATGACTAGACAATTTTGAAACGTTTTGCTATAGGCAGGCTTCCTGCAATTTTGCAAACTCTAACTTAGAAAGGTGGTGAAAACCACATGCAGGTAAGCGTTCGCGATAATAACGTCGATCAGGCACTTCGTGCTCTGAAGAAAAAGCTACAGCGTGAAGGTGTTTTCCGTGAAATGAAGCTAAAGCAGCATTTCGAAAAACCCTCCATCAAGAAAGCTCGCGAAAAAGCTGAAGCAATCCGTCGTGCCCGTAAATTGGCGCGTAAGAAAGCACAGCGCGAAGGTATGCTATAAACAGCACACCATCGAACGACATTCCCCCCGCGTATCATGTGGGGGGATATTTCTATGTGGATTAATATTCCTAGTAATGTAATTTCACACTAAAGTATTGCGCATCTCGCTTAATACGCAATTGTACTTGCAATTTATTTAATGCACCTTCGACAAATTAACAATTTTGTTAACATGATAATGTTTTTTGTTATGAGCCTTTTTGTGAGTGTTATGAGGTGGTTTGGTGCAGTTTCGGTTGGAAAAGCTTAACAAAATTTGTTTTGCGGGTGCGCGTGTTATGGATGTCGAAACTTGCTTTTTTGCAAAACGTTCACAGGATGGTTCATTGGTGCTATTGGGTTCGCACGGTCTGTCGTTTCCCAATAAGGTTTTTTTGCCTGCCGAGATTATATTTAGTCAAACCGAATTTTTGCAATATACAGATGGCCCATACGAGGTGCAGGTCACACACCCCATGGTCCACCGGTTAAAGTCAAATTATTTCGGGGGTATAAGTAAATTTTACCTGAAATAGGTGAAATTGATTTCATTGTAATGTCGCGCCAACACCGCGGTATTGTCGATCGACGTGAATGCGAAGCGTTCATCGCGCTTGGACATGTACAGAATATGATTGTGGCCATAGATCGCAAGAAATTAACAAATAGCTTCGATCCTACAAGGCATTAATCAATAAACCTTAGGAACGTAGAGTTCGTCTGGCAAAACCCGACGTTCATAATCAGGGTTAAACACGCGTTGTGGCAGTTCGACTAAATCGTGTGGAATTTCATGGTATGGAATTTTACTTAGGATGTGTTCGATGCAATTCAAACGTTCGCGTTTCTTGTCATTGCCCTCGACGATGTACCATGGCGCCTCTGGAATGTTGGTTTTTGCAAACATATCTTCCTTTGCTTTGGTGTATTGTTCCCATCTCACGCGGCTTTGCAGATCCATTGGTGACAATTTCCATTGACGCATCGGATCGTGAATACGCATCAAAAAGCGTAATTGCTGTTCTTCGTCAGTGATGGAAAACCAATATTTCAATAAAATGATCCCAGACCGGACCAACATGCGTTCGAATTCGGGGACATCGTGAAAAAATTGTTCAACTTCGTCAGGCGTTGCAAAGCCCATCACCCGTTCGACACCTGCGCGGTTATACCATGAACGATCAAATAAAACGATTTCACCACCCGACGGTAAGTGCGGGACATAGCGTTGAAAGTACCATTGTGATTTCTCACGCTCTGTCGGTGCTTGTAACGCAACGACACGTGCGACACGTGGGTTAAGCCGTTGGGTGATGCGTTTGATAACCCCCCCTTTACCCGCGCTGTCGCGCCCTTCGCATAGGATCAAAACCTTTGCGCCCGTTGCCTGAACCCAGTCCTGCAGTTTGATAAGTTCGACCTGCAAACGCAGCAAGTTTTTGTAATAGGTGCGCCTATCCAACATATCGGGATGTTTGTCTTTATAAATCTTGCGCAATTCTTTGGTCAGGATTGGTTGATTAAATTCACTCTCGAATAGCTCGTCCAGCGTCTCTTCTAGTTCTGCTTCGATCCAGTTTCTGTTTTCGTCATCCTCGGGGGCGGTCATTGGGGCACCTATTTGGGCGTTAAAGGTTGTTTAGGATTATATCTGAGGCTTTTTCAGCCATCATAATTGTTGGCGAATTAGTGTTGCCGCTTGTTATTTTTGGCATTGCAGATGCATCCACAACGCGCAGATTTGCAATGCCACGCATGCGCATTTCACCGTCCAAGGGCGCGCGATCATCCGTTCCCATTCGCACCGTACATGTGGGGTGAAAGATCGTGGTGCCGATATCGCCAGCCGCTTTTGCAAGATCTTCGTCAGTTTCGTACGCGATCCCAGGTTTGATTTCAGTGGGGTTGTATTTTGCCAATGCGGATTGCGCCATGATATGACGCGTCAAACGAATTGCATCGATCGCGACGCGGCGGTCCCCTTGGGTTGAGAGGTTGGACATGATATTCCAGATCGGCTGTTTCCAGATCGGGCCGTGACTTTGCAAATGCACCCAATTGGCTGGGGGCCATCGACATTGGCCCTGATCGGGTAAGGGCATATTCCAGCCCAATCTTGGCCTTTCCCCAAATCGAATTTGCCATCGTGTTCAAAGTTTTTGCACCGTCGAGACGCCAAGAACATCGTAATTGCAGATGATCCTGCAGATTTTCACCGACCTCAGGTGTGTCTTGGATCACGTCAATACCATGACCACGTAAATGCTGCGCCGGTCCAATGCCAGACAGTTGTAAAATCTGTGGTGATCCAATCGCGCCCGCACTTAGGATAACTTCGGCGCGCGCAACCACTTTTTGCGTGGCGTCGCCGCGCAAATATTCAACACCAATTGCGCGGCCGTTTTCAATCAAAAGGCGATTGACGTGGGCGTGTGTGAGGACCTTAATTTTGTCTTTGCGCTTTGCGGTGCGCAAGAACGATTTGGCGGTGTTTACGCGCCAACCTGATCGTTGATTGACCTTGAAATAGCTGACACCTTCGTTGTCTCCAGTGTTGAAATCGGCAACCTTGGGAATACCGGCTTGTTCTGCGGCATCGCGCCAATCGTCCAAGACATCCCAATGCAGCCGTTGATTTTCAACCCTCCATTCGCCGCCGGCACCGTGCATGTCGGACGGGCCGTCCATGTAATCTTCGGATTTCTTGAAATAAGGTAGGACATCATCCCATCCCCAACCCGTAAGGCCCATTTGCCGCCACCCGTCGTAATCGGCGGCTTGACCACGCAGATATAACATCCCGTTGATAGAACTACAGCCGCCCAACACTTTGCCACGTGGGTACAATAGGCTTCGGCCGTTTAACCCCGGGTCTGCTTCAGTCTTGAATTGCCAATCGGTCCGTGGGTTATTGATGCAATAAAGATAGCCCATCGGAATATGTACCCAATGGTAATTGTCGCGGCCGCCTGCTTCGATCAATGCGACGGAATGACCGGCGTCTGCCAACCTTTTTGTGACAACGCATCCCGCGCTACCAGCGCCTACGACAATATAATCAAACTCCAAAATAGACCTCTTTTTGAATAATCTATGGTCCTCACTGAAAAAGCACAAGCAACCTTATGCTAGAGTTGCGCGCGCCATGCTTCCAAAATGTGCTTAGCTGTCATTAGATCCAGATGCGCACCACCGCCATTTTTGAACAGGGTAATTTCCTCGTCGGTTTCACGTTGGAACCGCTCTGGTGAATAATAATCCGCAACGATGTCAGTTTTGTGAATGACGCCTTGTGCCAATGGAATTTTCAGTTCTCCGATATGATCGACGGTCGTGTCCAAGCTGTCCACAAAAATGCGCGACCGTGTCAGGGCATCATCGTCGGTTTCGCGCATGTCTGGTCGATACGCACCGATAAGGTCTAGGTGCTGCCCGGCACGCAGCCACGCACCTTTAATCACCGGGTCTGTTGACATAGTCGCCGATGTTATGATGTCAGCCCATTGGACAGCATCCTGCAGGTTGGGTGCAAAGGTCGTGTTGGTAAAGTCGTCTGCGAATTTTTCCCCCGCGGCGGCCGTGCGATTCCACACTCGGAATTCGGCATCTGGAAATCCTGTGCCATAAGCGGCGCGTAACGAACGCCCCACCGTGCCCGCGCCCACGATAAGTATCTTTCTACTATCACGACGGGCGAGTTTAAGCGCAGCGCACAGGCTGTCACCTGCCGTTTTCCATTTTGTGACAAGATGAAAATCTACCAATGCATCCAACATGCCGGTAACGTCATTATAAAGGTTTACACCTCCATTGATCATTGGAACGCCGTTTGACGGGTTGCCTGGGAACACGGTTGCGGATTTGACCGCCAATCCCAACCCATCGATCCATGCCGCACGGTTTAATAACGTATCACGACCGCGGTATAGGAATGTATCCGTGATTTCAGCCTTGGGCAATTTGTGACCTGCATCAAATGCCTGCGCCAACGCATGCCAGTCTAGGACGCTTTCGCCTTGTTCAAATGAAATCTGGGTAATGGTCATTGTGCTTCGCTTTCTGACAAAAGCCCGTGTGAGATTAAACAGTTTGCCCAACCTTGCGGGTCTGTGAAAAGATGTGTGTTCCAACCGCGCGATGCAGCTGTGTCAATGTTTGCGGGCAGATCATCGGTGAATAACAACGTATCTGGTGCGAACCCGCAATCGGTTTCGATATGCGCATAAATGTCGGCATAGGGTTTAATCATTTTTAAGCGACCCGAAATATAGGCATGGTCGAATTCGCGCAAGAAAGGATACCGGTCTTGGGCAAAACCAAATGTTTGATCGCCAAAATTTGATAATGCGTAAACTGGAATTCCTTTGGCACGCAGTGCGCGCAACAACCGAACCGAATGGTCAATCGATGGGCTGACCATATCAGCCCATCGGGTTTGCCAAATCTCGATTTCTGTGGACCACTCTGGATAGCGCTGGGCAATAGATTGGACAACCTCGGTAAAGTCGTCGCCCAAATCAATACGTTCGTTTTCCTTGAACATTGGAACCGCGTCAAAGAATGCGCGGCGACGGTCGGGCCCTATTAAGACATCATAGACCGCAAAGGGGTTCCAGCCCACCAAAACGTTTCCAATGTCGAACAAAACCGCGTTGATCATCGCCAATCCTTTTTGCCCAACAAATCGATCTTTGGGCAAAAAGTAAAGGGCCGCACATCTGGCGGCCCTTTGATTTATTTTTTGGATTTGGCGGGTTTTTTGTCGACCTTGAATTCCTGTGGTATCGGCATTCTGTTGAATGCATCCATGCCAGCAACCTTATAGGCCTCGGCCAGGGTCGGATAGTTGAAGGTGTTTTGAACAAAATAGTCCACTGTCCCATTCAGGTTCATTACGGCTTGCCCGATGTGGATCAATTCAGTTGCGCCTTCGCCTACGATTTGTACACCTAACAATCTGCGTGTTTTCAGGCTGACCAACATCTTTAGCATGCCATGCTCGACGCCCATGATATGCCCGCGTGAAATCTCACGAAACCGCGCGATGCCGACTTCATAAGGAATGTCGCGTTCTTTCAATTCTTCTTCTGACATGCCACAGGTAGACAGTTCAGGTACTGAATAAATACCATAAGGGAACCACGGGCTTTCTGCCATGGTGGGTGTATCCAATGCATGACAGGCGGCGATGCGTCCCTGTTGCAAAGATGTTGATGCAAGGCTTGGGTGTCCAATCACATCCCCTGTTGCATAAATATGTGGAACCTTTGTTTGATATGTTTTGCGATCAACCTCTATCCGTCCGCGGTGATCTGTTTCCAATCCGACCGCTGCGAGGTTCAATTTCGTCGTTGCCCCCATACGCCCGGCCGCGAATAACAACATTTCGGATCGAACGTGGCGGCCATTTTCTAGGGTCACTTCGACATACTCACCACCGTCTTCGATTTTTTCGACACCTGATCCAAGACGCAGATCAACGCCATTATCTGCAATCAAATGCGAAAACTCGTTGATCGTTCGTTTGTCGATAAAATCAAGAAAGCTATCGCGCGGTTCAATAAGGGTAACGCGAATGTCCAACGCTGCAAACATCGTTGCATATTCGACACCAATGACGCCTGCACCAATCACTGTCAGGCTACGGGGCAGGTGATCGATTTCCAAAAATTCATCACTGTCGACAATCGTGCGACCGTTGAAGGGAACCCAGTCAGGGCGAAAGGTTTTGGTCCCCGTCGCAATCAAAAATTTGTCGGCGGTCAGATGGGTGGTTTCCCCTGCTTCGGTGGCGATGGACAATTCGTTTGGCCCCACAAATTCCGCGGAACCCAAGATGGTGTCAACATAGTTGCGGTTGAATTGGTGTTCCAATACGTCCACTTCGTAATCAAGTGTTTTGTGCAAACGCGCCTTTAGATCTTCGGCCGCGATTTCATCTTTGACACGATAGGATCGCCCATAAAAGCTGCGCTCTCGCCACCCTGTCAGGTTCAAAACTGTTTCGCGCAGCGTCTTTGACGGGATCGTCCCCGTATGAACGGACACGCCGCCAAGACGGCTTTTGCGATCCACAACCAAAACTTTGCGCTTTAGTTTGCCTGCCTGTATCGCGGCAGAACGGCCAGATGGCCCAGATCCGATGACAACCAAGTCATAATGCGGTGTAGTCGTGCCCATGGCTCGATTTTCCTTTTTGCTGTTCAGGTACACAAACGGCATGGATGCTATTCGCTATAGAGATGGTCTGCGTGAAACTCGATATGATCGCGCATGAATGTCGAAACAAAGAAATAGCTGTGATCATATCCGTTTTGTAATCGCAAAGTCGCCTCAGTTCGTTTTTCTGCTGCAGCTGAGAATAGTGTTTCAGGTTTTAACAAATCGATAAATTGATCATTTGTTCCCCAATCGGCAAGCATCGGAATCTCACATCCTTGCGTGCGCAACATGACGCTCGCATCATGGCGTTGCCATGTGCTTTCATCGGCGCCTAAATATGCAGTCAATTGTTTGCGTCCCCAATCGGCCCCGGTCGGGTTACAGATAGGCGCAAATGCCGAAACAGATTTGAAGCGATCCTTTAGGCCCATCGCAATGGTTAACGCTCCATGGCCGCCCATGGAATGGCCTGTGATGGCTTGGCGGTCCATATCGATCGCGAAGTGTTCACCGATTAATTTTGGTAAGTCGTCGGTGATATAGTCCCACATCTGGAAATGTGGCTTCCATGGATCCTGGGTGGCGTTCACATAAAAACCCGCACCTTGTCCCAAATCATAGGCATCATCGTTCGCAACGCTGTCACCGCGTGGCGATGTATCGGGAAAAACCAGTGCGATACCAGCCTGTTCGGCCCATGCTTGGGCGCCTGCCTTTACCATGGCATTTTCATGAGTACAGGTAAGCCCCGACAAATACCATAAAACCGGAACGTCGGTGGTCCGCGCCAACGACGGCATAAAAACACCAAACGTCATATCACATGCACACGCATTAGACGCGTGGCTATACACACCTTGAACACCATCAAAGCATTTGTTTTCAGAGACAGTCTGCATGATCTAATTCCTTATTTTTTATCTATGGTGGTAACGTACAACCGCGGCGTCGTTCAATCCGAGACGACGAAATTTATTGATAAAGCGGCGTTACCCAAGCAATCACAAGCGAAACAGTGAAAATAGAAACAGCGGTTGAAATCAATATTGACGCCGATACGCGTTGTGGTGCGACGTTATAATGCTGTGCAATCATATAGATATTTCCGGCAACCGGTAATGCGCTCGCGGCAATCATGACAGCTGCTGCGTATGGATCGACTGGAAAAACTACCAATGCAAAATACGACACCGCCAATGGATGCAAGATCAGTTTGCAAAATGACAACCATGCCGCTGTTTCGATCCGCTCTGCGGACTTTGAGGCAAGAGATGCGCCAATTGCAAACAGGGCACCGGGTGTTGCGGCCGACCCCAACATGGACATGAATTCATTCAATGGGGCGGGGATTGGAATTTCCCACGCCGCCCAAACAAGGCCAATTATGATCGATACGATCATTGGATTTTTTACCAAACCAAGTGCAAGTGTGCGCAAGATACCAATATGCATACGACCATCGCGGCTGCCGACAATGACCATCACCACAATTGATCCAAAAACCAACAGATCAACGGCGAGCACCATCATAACATGGCCTACCGCGCCTTCGCCCATCAAAAGCGCAAGCATCGGGATACCTAAAAAACCGACGTTACCGATCACGGCGCACTGGGCTTCGATCGCGGCCTCTGCCAATGGTTTTTTGCGCCACAACGACACACAAGTTGCAAGCAAATATATCGAAACAGTCGCGCCGAGGTATGCAAACACAAAGTCCCATTTTAGCAAATCTGATAGCGATAAGTTCGATGAAAACCGAAACAACATTGCCGAAAGCGCAAAGTAAAAAACGAATTTAGTTAGATACGCCGTTGCCTCTTCGGTGAAAAAGCGTGACTTGCCCGCCCAAAAACCCACGCCAATCAGCGCAAAAAACGGCAGCGTTTTCATGAAAATTTCATACATGTTCAACGCTTATCATCAATTTTGGCGGGGTCAATTGGATTTGTTATCCGTTCCCAATTAGTACCCCTGCGGCAAAGACCAATGCGCCACCCAAAACCACTTGGAATGCAGCGCGGAAAAACGGTGTCTCCATGTATTTATTTTGGATCCACACAATGGCCCAAAGTTCAATAAAGACGACAATGAACGCAATCAATGTCGCTGTGGTGAAATGTGGGATGAGATAAGGCAATGCATGGCCCAGTCCCCCCAATGTTGTCATGACGCCCGCAGCAATACCGCGTTTAATTGGAGAACCGCGCCCGGACAATGTCCCGTCATCAGAAGCAGCTTCGGTAAAGCCCATTGAAATGCCTGCTCCAATTGACGCGGCAAGTCCCACTAAAAATGTGGTCCACGTGTCCTGCGTGGCAAAAGCGGTCGCAAAAATTGGGGCAAGCGTTGAAACAGAACCATCCATAAGGCCCGCTAAACCTGGTTGAACCCAAGTTAATATGAATTGGCGTTTCGCGGTTAAATCTTCGTCATCAAGCGCGGGACTTTCGCTATGGGCTTGGGTCATATCCTGTGCAGATCGCGTGTGGCCAGCCTCTGCCGCAGCAAGATCCCCTAACAATTTTCGTGTCGAGGCGTCCGAGGTATGGGCCGCTGCCTTCAGATAGAATTGTTCTGCGGCGCGCTCCATCATGCATGCTTCGCCACGAATTTTTTCTAGAGACAAGTGTTTGGATAACCACAAAGGCTTTCTTGCGTAAAACCCAGCAACATGTTCACGACGGATTAATGGAATAACCGATCCAAACCTGCGTTGATGCAGGTCAATCAGCTTTGAACGATGGTCATCCTCTTCTTGTGCCATATCGTTAAAAATTTCGGCGGTGTGCGGGTAATAGTGACGCAAAAATTCCGCGTAACCTCGGTAAATGCGGGCATCATCTTCTTCTGATGAAATCGCAAGCGCAAGGATTTCTTGTTCGCTTAGATCTTTGAAGCTGCGTCGACCTGTCAAATATCCCATCGGAGAGTCACCTATTTAGAATGATTCTAATTTAGGGAAATTTTGAGCAAATGCAAGCTATGCGCTTGTTTGCCCAACCGCATTTAAACTATAGTCTTTTAAAACCCTGAGGACCGCATGGACGCACCGGCACAAACAATAGTCAAAGGTCGAAAATTCGATCAAGTGCTTGATGGAGCGCGTGCAGTGTTTTTGGAGCATGGGTTTGCAAATGCAAACATGGATGAGGTCGCACGGCGCGCGCAGGTGTCAAAGGCCACTGTATATAGCTATTTCCCTGATAAAAATCGTTTATTTTTTGAGGTGATTAAAAACGAATGCCTCAAACAGGCGGATACGGCGGTTCAAGTAATCGATCAAAACGCCCCCGTTGAACACGTTTTGCGGCAGGCTGGACATCAGATGATTTCATTTATGTCCTCTGAGTTTTCACAGCGTATCTTTCGGATTTGCGTCGCTGAAGCAGACCGTTTTCCCGATCTTGGGCGCGCTTATTATGAAACGGGCCCCAGTATGGGGCGCGAGAAATTCACAGAGTATTTCAAAAAAGTCTGTGATCGGGGTGAGCTGAATATTGATGATTTTGAAATCGCCGCAGATCAATTTATGGAACTTTGCAAAGCGCATTGGTGGCACAAGGTTCTCTTTGGACTTATCTCTGC
>RFZH01000007.1 GCA_009920815.1 Paracoccaceae bacterium | reverse complement strand
ATCATTCATCGCGAAATGGACGTCACCATGGCACTGTGCGGTCATCGCACCATCCAAGAAGTGTCCAAAGACAGCCTGTTGATCCCGAAAGGCTTTGGCTACGAATGGGAATAACGGGTCAAGAGTGGGGGCATCAGCCCCCCAACCAAGCCCAAAACAATGCCCAAAATCACAAAGGATGTGCCCAGCGTAAACACCTGTGATACGCCGCCCATCATCGCGGGCCCGACGAAAAAACCGATATAGCCCACCAAAGCCACGCGTGAAATAATCAACGTGCGTTTGCGCGCAGGAACAGATTTTCCAACGACCGCAAAAATCAACGGGACCATCACCGAAATCCCCAATCCAAGGATGGCAAAGCCCGCATAGGTTAAGCCAAGATTAATGCTGGCACCCGCCAAGACCGCACCAAAGGATGCGAACACGGCCGACACGCGGATGGTTTTCATTTCCCCAAACCGTTCGGTCATCACCTGACCATAAAGCCGCCCAATCCCCATCGTCACGCCCAAAATGGTTGGCCCCAAGGCCCCCATCGCGGCCCCTGCCCCCATCGTGCGTTCCAAATGCAGCGCCGACCACGCTTCGGCGGCTTGTTCTGCGATAAAGGCGACCATGATGATAAAGCCTGCGATCACAACAAAAATCACCGGCATGCCCAACCCTTTGGTGGGCGTCGATTGATCATCCTCGGTCCACACATCACGCCGCATCCACGGGGACGCAACCGCGCCGATCACAGCCACAAAGGCAAACGGAACCCAGGTGTCAAACCCCGCCTCGCGCCAAAGCCCGGCGACAAACGCGGCGCCGGCATAGGCAAAGGAAAATATCGCGTGATGCAGGCTCATCACCGGGCGGGTGATTTGTGTTTCGGTTTGGGCCACTTGGGCGTTCATGATCACATCCAAGGCCCCAGAAAATGATGAACACAGCATCATGGCGATGGCAAACATCACCCAATGTGTCATGAACCCCGGCAGCAGAAAGGCAACGATCAACCCCAAACCGCCCAGCATAATGGAATACCGGCCCAGTTTGTGATCGGCCCAAGGGGCCAACCACATGGCAAACACAGACCCCATTGCCGCCAAAAGCATCGCAAAACCAAAGGTTGCATCATTGATGGCCATTTGCGATTTCAACATCGGCACCGTCGCCGCAAAGCTGCCCCAAAAGGCACCCAAGAGCGAAAAAGATATCAATGTGGGGCGCACAAGGCGAAATGTATCTAAGGTCATCATTCTATCGCTGTGACACGGGGTAAAAAATAACGCAATATTATTCGCATTACCCCCTTTAATATTATCACAAACTAGTCTAAGGGACCCTTCTTATGCGGGGCTACAGCCTTGGAGGAGCCCCGTTGTAACATTAGGAGATATATTATGGCTGGTGAGATTCCAAATCTAGAAGCCTTCGCACGTTCGGGGACAGGCAAGGGCGCCGCTCGTCAATCACGTCGCGATGGCATGGTTCCTGGGGTAGTTTATGGCGGTGGCGCAGAGCCTCTGGCAATCGAAATCCCGTTCAACAAATTGCTCAAGCGTTTGAAGCAAGGTCGTTTCTTGTCGACATTGTTCAACCTGCAAGTTGAAGGTCACGAAGACGTTCGCGTCATTTGCCGCGACGTACAGCGTCACGTTGTAAAAGACCTACCCATTCATCTGGACCTGATGCGTTTGCGTCGCACATCACGCGTTAACCTGTTTATCAACGTTGAATTCATCAACCAAGATAAATGCGTTGGCCTAAAGCGTGGTGGCGTATTAACCGTCGTTCGTTCAGAGGTTGAACTAAGCGTTATTGCAGGTGACATTCCTGATCACATCACTGTTGATCTTGATGGCCTGAAAATTGGCGACATCATTCACATCAACGATGTGACATTGCCCGAAGGCGTGAAGCCAACTGTTGATCGTAACTTTGTTATTGCAAACATTTCTGCGCCATCAGGCCTGAAATCGCAAGACAATGCTGACGATGAAGAAGAAGCCGCAGAAGAATAAGAATCTGCGAGAGAATTTTTCAAAACCCCGCCTTTGTTGGCGGGGTTTTTTTATTGGTTGGTGTCGCATTCCTTGACAGGATGCGATTGGATATTTTCAGACAGAAAATGATATATGTCGGTTAAAAATACCGACGTAATACCGACGCTTTACCGACGTGATACCGAACGTTATAAACGGGCAAGTTTTGGATCAAGGACGCAGGCATGCAGATTTTTGTAGGATTGGGGAATCCAGGCGCAAAATACGCCAATAACCGCCACAATATTGGATTTATGGCCTTGGATGAAATTGCGTCTGAGCATGGGTTTTCACCTTGGCGGCCCAAGTTTCAAGCGCAGGTGAGCGAAGGACGTTTGGGCGCGGGAAAGGTTGTTTTAATTAAGCCCGAAACGTTCATGAACCTGTCAGGCCAATCGGTGGGCGAAGCGATGCGGTTTTACAAACTCGCGCCGGACGACATTGTTGTTTTTCACGACGAACTGGATCTTGCGCCAGGCAAATGCCGCGTAAAAACCGGGGGCGGGCACGCGGGACACAATGGGTTAAGATCGATACATCAGCATATCGGCGAGACCTATCATCGTGTGCGTTTGGGTATCGGGCATCCAGGTCACAAGGATCGGGTGGCAGGTTATGTATTGTCGGATTTTGCCAAAGCTGATCAATCGTGGTTGAATGATCTTATACGCGGTATCGGCAAGGGAGCCGAGAAATTGGCAGATGGGGACAATGCCGCATTTATGAATGCCGTTGCCATGGCCCGTCCACCAAAAGAAAAACCAGTTCCCAAGGCAGAGCCTCAAAAGGCCCCGCCCGCCGAGGATAGACCAGACACTCGCACCGCAATGGAAAAATTGCTGGCCAAATTCAGATAACACCTAAGCAGCACACCGTCATGCGGATAGATTAACGTCAAGTGTCTTGAGTAATGTGCGGAAATTCTGTCGGGCTAACGCGTGAATTCGCAAGGCTTAAGCCGTTACATAGGATCAGTTAGGTCAATATTCGCCATTGATAGGATGTAAGGAATTGACAGCGAAAGGCGAAAACGAAACACAAAAGGCCCCAGAAATTGGGGGCCTTTTGGTTTATAAATTTGCGTAGATTTTCGCGATTTTTTCCACCGCTTGTTCTGGCGGCATTTCTTCGGACACACCTGTGCGCCGACTGGTCACTTCGACGACGCCGTTTTTCAAACCGCGTGGACCAACCGTGATACGCCAAGGCAGACCAATCAAATCCATGGTGGCAAATTTAGCACCTGCACGTTCTTCGCGGTCATCATAAAGCGGTTCTAGCCCAAGCGCGGTCAGCGATTTATAAAGTGCATCACAGGCGGCATCCGCCTCTGCATCGCCTTGTTTTAGGTTGACGATACCACAATGGAATGGTGTCACGCCCTCAGGCCAAATGATGCCGTTGTCGTCGTGATTTGCTTCGATCAGCGCCCCAATCAGACGGCTAACGCCGATGCCGTGGCTGCCCATGTGAACCGGTGTTTTGGCCCCTGTGGGATCAGTGACGGCTGCATTCAAAGGTTCGGAATATTTGGTACCGAAATAGAAAATTTGACCGACCTCGATACCACGCGCAACGCGGCGGCGGTCTTCTGGGATTTGGTTGAACACCGCTTCGTCATGGGTTTCATCGGTACGTGCGTAAAGCGATGTGAATTCATCCAAAATCGCCTGACATTGGGCGCGGTCATCATAATCTATGGCGCGATCACCAAAGGTCAGATCGGTGACCTTGCTGTCGTAAAACACCTCAGATTCGCCCGTATCGGCGAGAACCAAGAATTCATGCGTGTCTTCGCCTCCGATCGGGCCACTGTCTGCACGCATCGGGATGGCTTGCAGCCCCATACGTTCGTAAGTGCGTAGATAACTCACCAAGTGGCGGTTGTACGCATGCAACGCATCTTCTTTCGTCAGGTCAAAGTTATAGCCATCTTTCATGTAAAATTCACGACCACGCATCACGCCAAAACGGGGACGAATTTCATCACGGAATTTCCATTGGATTTGATACAGCGTCAAAGGCAGGTCTTTATAGCTGCCGACATGGGCGCGGAAAATATCGGTGACCAATTCTTCGGCGGTCGGGCTGAACAGAAGGTCGCGATCATGGCGGTCTTTGACACGCAGCATTTCTTGGCCATAATCGTCATAACGTCCGCTTTCACGCCACAAGTCCGCCGATTGCATCGTAGGCATTTGAATTGGAATGTGGCCAGCACGAATTTGTTCTTCGTGGATGATATCTTCAAGCTTGCGCAGCACCTTAAAGCCTAGTGGCAACCAAGAATAGATACCTGCGCTGGCTTGTTTGATCATACCCGCACGCAACATCAAACGATGGCTGACAATTTGGGCATCCGCAGGATTTTCCTTTAGGACAGGTAGAAAGTACCGAGACAGGCGCATTGTATACACTCACGTTGAATATGGTTTGGATCATTCAATAGCGGCGACGCCCAGAACACTCAAGCATCATTGCGCTTTTAACTTGAAAAACCTAACACGAATGCGCAGGTTAAGGATCAAGGTCGGGAGAAGAGCATGGCATTACCAATTCAAAAACAGGCGACATACTGGGGAATCGCGGCGGCCGTGACCTGTATAGTTTTGTGGTACCTTGGTAATGTGTTGCTACCGTTTGTTTTGGGTGGAGCGATCGCCTATTTTCTAGATCCGCTTGCCGATCGACTAGAAGCGATGGGTCTATCAAGAATGGCGGCAACAGCCGTGATCACAATTGTCGGCATATTTATTTTTATCATCGGTGCGGTCTTGATCATTCCGACGCTTGTTCAACAGACAACCAACCTATTTAACGTTGCCCCCGCAATGTTTGCGAAATTACAGGCATTTTTGGCCACTAACATACCATCAGTGATGGATCAGAATTCAGCCGCTGGCGGCGCATTAACCGCCGTTGGGGACACAATTAAACAAAAAGGTGCTTCACTTTTGACTGCGGCCTTGCGATCTGCTGCGTCACTATTGAACATCGTAATGCTTTTCGTGATCGTGCCCGTCGTGGCCGTTTATTTGTTGTTAGACTGGGATAATATGGTCGCGCGCGTGAATGATTTTTTGCCGCGCGATCATGCCCCAACAATTCGCCAACTGGCCCGCGAAATCGACAAAACTTTATCGGCTTTTGTACGGGGCATGGGATCAGTGTGTTTGATCCTTGGAACCTTTTACGCCGCAGCCCTGATGTTGGTTGGATTAGAGTTTGGGTTGATCGTTGGTGCAATCGCTGGGCTGATTACCTTTATCCCATATGTCGGATCACTTGTCGGTGGCGCGTTGGCACTGGGGCTGGGCCTGTTTCAATTCTGGGGCGATTGGGTCAGCCTTGGATTGGTTGCCGCAATTTTTGTAGCTGGCCAAGTGATCGAGGGCAATTATTTGACACCCAAACTGGTTGGCGGATCTGTAGGCCTTCATCCCGTTTGGTTGATGCTGGCGCTTTCGATTTTTGGGACGCTCTTCGGATTTATCGGCATGTTGGTTGCTGTTCCGGTCGCCGCGTCAATTGGCGTGCTTGCAAGATTTGGCACCACGCAATACCTGGACAGTCGCCTATATCGCGGGCTTAGCGGACTAGAGACGAAAGACGACTAATGGCCGAACAGCTTACCTTAGATCTTCCGACACGTACCGCGTTGGATCGTGGGGATTTTTTTGTGTCCGACTGCAATATTTTGGCGATGGCATCAATCGAGAACTGGCAGAATTGGCCAGGACGCAAACATATCATTTCAGGGCCAAAAGGTGCAGGAAAAACGCATCTTGCGCATGTTTGGGCGGACCTGTCTGGCGCAACGATCATCTCGGCAAGTGAATTGGTCGTTAAATCGATTGATGATCTGGCAAAGTGCCATATCGCGGTTGACGACGTACCACTGATTGCAGGAAATGCCGCGGCAGAGACAGCGCTATTTCACTTGCACAATCTGGTTTTGGCAAATGGCAATTCCCTGTTATTAACGGGACGCAAAGAACCGCACCTGTGGGAGATTATTTTGCCTGATTTGTTGTCACGACTCCAAGGCACGGGTTGTGCAACTTTGACTGAACCAGACGATGCATTGTTCATGATTTTGATCGCAAAACTCTTTTCTGATCGCCAAATGTTCCCTGCCCCTGATGTATTACAGTTTTTGACCACGCGGTTAGATCGATCATTTGCGGCGGCTCAGCACGCCGTGGCACAAATCGATACCGCAGCGTTGGCACAAAAACGCCCCATATCACGGCCGTTTGTCGCGCAGCTGTTGGAAAAGCTCAGCCAAGACAAGGCGTTGCCATAATGGATGGTGCAGTCTAAGACTAGGTAGAGAACAGGTAACAGGATTCTGCGATGTCAGACGTTTCATCGACTTGGGCGCCCTTTGATCACGCATTATTCGAGGATTCTGCCCACCCTTTCCTGAAAAAAGTCGGCGTCATTGACGTTGGATCTAACTCGGTTCGGATGGTTGTCTTTGACGGGGCGGCCCGATCCCCCGCATATTATTACAATGAAAAAATCATGTGCGCTTTGGGTGCAGGCGTCTCTAAAACTGGTATTCTTAATCCCACTGGTCGCAAACGCGCCTTGGCAGCCATTGAACGGTTCGTCCACTTGGCACGCGGCATGGGGGTGCCAAAATTAACCGCAGTGGCCACAGCAGCGGTGCGCGATGCATCCGATGGTGAAGATTTTTGTCGTGAAGTTTTGCAAAAAACAGGCCAAAAAATCTGGATCATTGATGGCCGCGAAGAGGCACGACTTTCCGCACAAGGCGTATTGTTGGGTTGGCCGGGATCCTATGGTTTGGTCTGCGATATCGGTGGATCGTCGATGGAATTGGCCGAAATAGGTGACGGTCAGGTGCGCAGGCGTGTTTCGTCTGATTTAGGGCCACTAAAGCTTTTGGAAATAAAGGGCGGCAAAAAAGGACGCGCGGCCCATATAAAACAGGTCGTTGAACAGCTGGCTGACGAATTGGGGCCCCAACACAACCGTCTGTTTTTGGTCGGCGGCTCGTGGCGGGCCCTTGCGCGCATTGACATGGAACGACGCAAATATCCTCTGCATGTCATGCACGAATACCGCATGAGCATCCAATCTGTCCGTGATACGATAGAATTTTTGGATCAAACCGATCACACGGCCTTACGGATCGCCTGCGGGGTATCGTCGGCGCGGATGGACTTGGTTCCGTATGCGGCAGAGGTCCTGAAACGCCTTATTCACGTCTTTCGGCCCAAAGACATCGCAATTTCAAGTTATGGCATTCGTGAAGGCATGCTTTACGAAGAAATGCCTCAAGATCTGCGCGAACGTGATCCGCTGATCGAAGCCTGCCAATATGCTGAAATGAAAGACGCACGCTTTCCCGGTTATGGGGATAGGTTATATCAATTCTTACAAAACGTCTTTCCCAAGACGACGCCAGAATTGGACCGCCTTGCGCGCTCGGCGTGTTATCTGCACGACGTCAGTTGGCGTGCCCACCCTGATTACCGAGCCGAAGTTTGTTTTGATAATGCGACGCGTGCCAATCTGGGCGGACTAAAGCATTCAGAGCGTGTTTTTCTAGGGCTCGCTTTGCTGCATCGTTACAAAAATAACCGCGAAGGATCGCCCTTTGCAAATCTGTTTACATTGGTCAAACCAGATCAAATTCGAAATGCGGAAATATTGGGCAAGGCAATGCGCTTGGGCGCGATGTTGTGGATTGTCGATCCAGACCAAAATGCAGAATTGTTCTATGACAAAAAGAAAAAGACCATCGTCCTAAAGATGAGCGATGGTCTTAAGCCATTATTTGGCGAAGTGGCCGAAGCCCGTTTTCAGTCGCTGGCCACCACGCTTAGCGCTAAGCCAGTCGTGCAATTTTTTGGCGCCTAAGTCTGTGCAATCAAGCTATAAGTGATGTTTGCACTCTGTGGACCCAGTTCTTTTAAACGCACAAATTCCTGCCCGTCGACCAAAACAATTGCGTCATTGGCCGCGTTCGGGTCAGAGTTGTTCACCACAGATTGAATTTCAATCGCCGGAGAGGATGCCCCGCTGTAGTGAATATATAAGCTATCGGTGCCGATCTCGAAATCATAAATAATCGTGCGCTGAGGATCCTCAATTACTGCGTTACTTTGAACAACATGGAATTCATCCGCGCCAGGGCCATCATATGCATTTCCCTCGGGATCAGCATCACCAAACGCTGTATCGCCGTGTCCCATATAAATCACGTCATTACCGTTGCCCCCAAAGAGGTTATCATACCCCATGCTAGCCCCGTCATCGCGCCCCAACCCCGTCGACAAATACGAAGCACTGGTATCAACACCATCGAAATATTTTGACACCAAGATTTCCGCATCAGTTGCGTTGGCCAAGGTTGGATCCGCCTTAGCTGCGTTATAGGCCGCTTGATAGGCTGCGTCGCGATCTGTGCCGTCAGGGTTCCATGATCCATAAATCGTGTCATTGCCGTCGTTGCCCATGACTTCATCGCTGCCAGCACCACCATAGACAACGTCATCGCCGCTAAAGCCCATGACCGTGTCATTGCCGGCGTTACCAAACACAAAGTCATTCCCGCTTCCGCCGGTGACGCTATCGTCGCCCGCCCCGCCGGACAAGATGTCATCTAGAAAACCACCATGTAATTGATCGCTGCCATCGCCGCCGTCAATTTGGTCTTGGCCGCTGCCGCCCGTGACATAGTCATTGCCGTCACCACCAAATATCGTATCGCCGCCGTTGCCACCATCTATTGTGTCATTTCCAGCGTCGCCGTGCAGAACATCAAAGCCAAATCCACCTTCAATTTTATCGTCCCCTGCATCACCAAAGATGGTATCTTCGGATTCACGTCCTTGCAAATTATCGTTGCCATCACCGCCGTAAATTTCATCTTTACCTTGGCCACCAACAATAACGTCATTGCCAGCATCGCCATATAAAACATCATTGCCTAAGCCACCATCAAGCGAGTCATCGCCATCGCCGCCAACAAGTGTGTCATACAGCAAACCACCCTCAAGGTAATCGTTGCCACCCCGACCGTTTAGCGCATCATCTTGATCGGTTCCGATGATCGTGTCATCGAAATCGGACCCGTTTACTTCGCTACTTAACGTGTTGGTGCTGGTTGTTTCACCGCTCGAGCCTGCGCTGTCCTCATCGCTCGATCCCGACCCAGAAAAAATTTCGTAAATCCCCCAACCCAGCACAACTGGAAGCAGGAAAGAAAGTGCAAACATATTAAAACCACCCAAAAGTATATAATGTTATTACTAAAGGTGAATTTTTTGATTTTTGCAAGTAAAATCAAACACTGTTTAGCAGTGCGAAACGATCATCATGAAATGTTTCGATTGTTATGAAAAATCTAAAACCACTGGGAAATGATCCGACCCAAGTAAAAGCGCCTGACGCAATTCTTTGTCAAACTCTGCCCCATGAGGATCGACCGGGTTCCAAATTTTCCAATCCTCAGGCGCGAGGCCTAGGTTTTTGCTGACAAATATGTAATCCAGCAACGCCTTTAAAGATGTCTGGGTCTTGTGATCATAAAACTGTGCACTGAAAGTATTGCAATCTTGCCCTGTGCCCAGCAACTCGGCCGCATGAGGATCGAACAGGCCAAGCGCAGGAACTAAGTCTTGTCCCATCACAATTTCAATGGATGACCGGCCAAACAAGTTTTCATATTCGTCTAATCCGGGTCCATCATTAAAATCCCCCAGAACCATCACAGACTGTCGATCCTCTAACAATTGTGTGATGCGTCGCCGCAGCCAAATGGATTGTGCCAACTGTTTACGCCGATTAGCGATTGAAAGGCGCATCGCATCCGTCGGCGTGCGGGCGCCATGCGGTGCTTTGGATTTCAGATGTACACCAATTGCAGAAATGCAGCGTCCATCTTTTAGCTGCAGACTTAGTTCCAACGGCGGTTTAGAAAAGGTAACCGTATCTAAACGCGCATCAACGTCCAAATCAATTTCAAAACGTTCATCGAACCTTGGTGCCTCGACGGATGCAATCGGTCTATGCTGTGCCTTAATGACATTTGCATCATACAAAAATGCTATTTCTTGCTGGGTATCATTCGAAAATCCGATAAGAACGGTGTTTGCCCGCAACCCAAAATGATTGGCAAAATTTTCCAATGCGGTGTGTGTTCGTCGGGCACGACTGTGATCTGGCGCTTCTATGATCATGATGGCATCCGCATCCAATCGCGAAAAGACAACACCAAGCGCAGTCAATTGTTGTTCGCGGGTAACGTTGTAGCGTCCGGACCATCCTTGATCAAATAAAAGCGTACCATCGTCATCAAACAGGGAATTAAACCATTCCACATTATATGTGGCGATGCGCATCCTATGGCCGCCCAGCGATCAGTGTTTCATAGGCGCGGTTGATTTGAATCAGCTTATGTTCAGCCAGTTTCACCGCCTCAGCCGGCACACCGCGCGCGGTCATTTGATCGGGATGATATTCCCTCACCAAGGATTTCCATGCCCTGCGAATAGAGACGTGATCTGCGCCCTCTTCAAGCCCCAAAACAGCATAGGGGTCAGGTGCAGCATCTGGAACAAACTGCATCTTGATTTTGCTGAATTCCTTCGCAGTTATGCCAAAGATCTCGGCAACACGTTCCAAAAAAGAGTTTTCGTTCGGATGATAACGGCCATCGGCCATAGCGATATAAAACAGTCCTTCCAGCAGATCACGCAATGACTGGTGGCCCGCACCAAACATTGCGCTAATGCGTTGCGCATAGATGTCAAATCCTGCCACATCCTGACGTGCCATATCAAAAACCTTTGCCGCGTGGTGCAGATCGGGCTGAGCAATGTGGAATACTTGGCGAAAAGCGGTCACCTCATCGCGGGTGACACGGCCATCCGCTTTAGCCATCTTTGCTCCCAAAGCAATAACAGCAATTGTAAACGCAATCGAACGTTCCGGGGGTGTGCGCAAAGCGTCAAAAACCACCGATAACGGCTCGCCGTTGGCGAGTGCGGCAATCGCGGTGGATATACGAGACCAAAGCGACACAGGTGAATTCCTTTTATTTGCGCGAACCCCGTTCTAAAGGAATTTCTGCATCAAGACCAGATCAATTGCCGCGTCAAATTTGCACCCCACTTTTTCAAGCGTCGCGACCTGCGAAAACCCAAGGGCCGCGTGAAATGCGACGCCTGCGGGATTAGCGGCACTAACCCCGGCAAACATCGAAATTGCGCCACCCTTTTTGGCATGCGCCAAAAGACGATGCATCAACTGTGTTCCTATCCCACGCCCGCGTGCTGAATCTGATAGAATGATTGTATGTTCCATAGTGCGTGCATAGCCAGCACCGCCACGAAACTGCGCATATGTGGCAAATCCTAACAAGCAGTCGTTTTCAACGGCGACAAAAAATCCATGCCCTTTGCTGATACGTTCCGTAATCATATCCGCAATGTCTTGGTCAGATTTTTCAACCGAATTAAACGTGACCAAGGTGTCACGAATAATCGGGTTCCAAATTGCACCAATTTGCGGACAATCTGCAAGATCGACCGTTCGGATCGTTATCGCAGCGTTTTTGACCCCGTCGGTGTCGAAATATTGAGCTCGAATTTTGGGGCCTCCGATCCGCGCAAGACAAAGCGCTTGTCAGATAATAAGCCAGACAAAAACGAACGCAAGGTAATTGCATGCGGATGTTCAACCGAGAACGTCTCTAATCGACAGGACAGATCCGGCATGGCAAAAACTGGTGGCGGACATCCCAGCCAATCAATGATGGCCGGACCAAATCCATCAAAGGGAAGCGTGCCGGTCTTGGACACTGTTATTTGCCACTTTAGATCGCCGCGCGATACCGACGTCATCTCGCCCGTGCCGGGCAATGTTTTTCCAATAACGCGGCGCGGTTTTTCTGTGCGACAGACCCAGTTTGTGATCCGCGGCTCTCCTGAAAAATCGTCAAGCCCAAACCACCGTGCCTGCGCAGGCGCAGGCGCATCTGGATCAATTGCTATGACCTCAAGGTAAATATCTCCAAGAGGTATAAGCGTGTTATGGGTCCCGAAAAGGGGATGTTTACCACCGGCCACTGGGACAATCCCCAAAACGTCGGCGACATAGTCAGTGCCTTGTTTCAAGGTCTCTGCGCTGATTACGATATGGTCTAATTCTAACATACTCTTATTATCGCAAAAATTGGTTTCCAAATTAGACGACACAGGCACTTCTTCGTTGTCCTATCCGAAAGGGACATCGCAACGCACAATTATTAATCGCCCGCTAAACTTTTGGCGCATGCACAGGTGGGGTCAATGCGCGTTTTTTTGACACAGCTTCACGCCACGACATAAAGCTGACCGATGCCAAGATAAGCGTTCCGCCAGCCACCACCCATGGGTCAAATGGTTCACCGAAAAACACAATGCCCAAGCTAACGGCCCAAATCAATTGCAAAAAGGTAACAGGCTGCGTGACAGTCACAGGCGCGGCAGCAAAGGCCAAGGTCATCGTGTAATGTCCCGCCGTCGCAAAACAAGCCACCGCGAACAAAATGACCACTTCGTTTAGCGTCGGCGGCACCCAAACAGCAAAGGCCCAAGGTGCAAGGCCAACCGGCACAAATAATGACAACATAACCACCACAGTCGCCGCATTGACCCGCGCGCTAAGGTGTTTGGCCAAAAGATATGAACACGCGAAAAAAAGCGCGGTCACGATCATGGCAAGATGACCTGTTGACACCTCTCGAAAGCCCGGTCGTAGAATAATCATTGCGCCAATCAAGGCCGCCATGACAGCCAATACGCGGCGCAGCGCAAGGGTTTCACCCAAAAACAGTGCTGCCCCCAACGTCACATAGACCGGTGTCATATAGTTCATTGCAGTAACGTCAGCGATTGGAATTCGCGCCATCGCAAAAAACCAAAGGGCGACCCCTAACGAATGCGTGACGCCGCGTATGGTAAAGGCAAGCATCATGGGTCTGTCAAAACGGGTTTGCCGAAAGTGTTGCCACATCGGGAATAACAGCACCAACCCAAGCGCATAGCGTAAAAATGCTGATTGTACTGCGGGAATGCGCGTTCCATTAAGCTTGACCAGCGCTGTCACAAAGACAAATAAGATGCCGGTAACAACCATCCACAGGACGCCCTTTAGTGGGGCATGGGCTTTATCTTTCACAGAACGGTTGTCCTACTCGATTTATGTCTCACGCAAGAGTTCAAACGCTATCGCCCACATTGTCAAGCCAATCAAAATATCTAAAGCCTGCCAAGCCTTTGGATTCGCGAAAAAACCCGACAGGCTGCGTGCACCGTATCCCAAACTAAAAAAGAAAATCACGCTTGCGGTCATAGCGCCAAAGCCAAACACCCAAGGCTGTTGGTATTGTTGCGACGTTGCGCCCAAAAGAATGACTGTGTCCAAATAAACATGCGGGTTCAGCCACGTGAACATCACGCACATCATCACTGCTGAGGCCCAAGATACATCTGCGCCATCCGTCTTTAGTGTGCTACCGCCTCGATAGGCAGATAGAAATGATTTGCCCCCGTAAAATACCAAGAAAGCAGCACCAAAATATCGAAAAATGGTGATAATGTTTGGAAATCTTTCTACGATCACCCCAAAGCCCGCAACGCCAGCTGCGATTAATATTGCGTCCGATACCGCGCAGGTAAGCACGATAGACAAAACATGTTGCCGACGAATACCTGACCTTAACACAAAGGCGTTTTGCGAGCCAATCGCAACTATAAAAGACAGGCCAAGTAAAAAGCCCGAGATGGCGGTGGACATAAAAAAGTACCTTAAAAGCTTTCGGTACTCTTCAGTCTCATACGACGGCTAAAACTTCAACACCCTTTGCAGAGGCCTTTTTCACCGGATCCACATATGATCCCGCTTTTGTATTTGGCGCATGTGCGATCAAACCCTTTTCAACCAGACGCTTTAGGCTGCGATGAAAGGTGGGTTGTGTAATCCCACGGGTTAGTTCATGCCGCTTAATATCTTCTGATCTGGCCATTCCTGCATTTGCAGATAAAACCAATTGGACCGCATAGAAAACGTCTTTTTCATTTTGAGTCAAATTCCCCAACCCTAAATCGCGTTCCATTCCTAGTAATAATTCTCTTAACTGTGCTACGTTCAAAAATCGCTGTGAAGCCATAAGCATCTCCTCCAAAATACCTGAGCTGCCGTACTATTACTTTATAGACCACAACTATCCCTTTTAATCAATATAAACTACCCTTTGGGGGGAGTTATATATATCAAAATGATATATTGCGTGCAAAGGACTTAAGACCCGCTAAATTCAGATTAGCCGCGCTAAGTGTATTATGTTATTATGAAAATTACCCATACCGGTAAAATTTTTCTTAGAATATGCCCGTATTCAGAGCTGCTCCATCACTTCATCAGACGCTTCAAAGTTTGTGGTAACGCGCTGGACATCATCGTCATCTTCCAGTGCATCGATAAGCTTCATTAGGCCGCGCATACCCTCCAAATCCAGCTCGGTTGTGGTCGCGGGTTTCCAGACCAACTTAGTGGATTCACTCTCGCCCAATTCACCTTCTAGGGCGGTGGCGACTTCGTTCAAATCAGTATCAGCACACCAAATGATATGCCCATCTTCCGAACTTTCGACATCTTCTGCGCCAGCTTCGATCGCGGCCATCATCACGCTATCGGCATCCCCAACAGATGCGGCATAGGTTATTTCACCCTTGCGGTCGAACATAAACCCAACGGATCCCGTTTCGCCAAGATTGCCGCCATTTTTCGAAAAGGTAGAGCGAACATTTGACGCGGTGCGATTGCGGTTGTCGGTCATCGCCTCGACGATTACAGCAACCCCATTCGGGCCATACCCTTCGTACCGAATTTCTTCGTAATCGTCGCCATCACCCGCTGTTGATTTTTTGATCGCGCGTTCAATCACATCTTTTGGAACCGAATTTGAACGGGCCTCTTTTACAGCCATCCGCAAGCGCGGATTTTTTTCCGGATCAGGATCGCCCATTTTCGCAGCGACGGTGATTTCTTTGGAAAGTTTTGAAAACAGCTTTGACCGCGCGGCGTCTTGACGCCCTTTGCGGTGTTGAATGTTTGCCCATTTTGAGTGACCAGCCATGGTTTCCTCCGACTAAATTTTTCCCCTCTCTCATAGTGGCACCAGACGAAAGGAGCAAGCCCGATTACAAAGGAAAAACCAGCGGAATGACAAGTGACGCGAGGATTCCAATACTTAGATTTAAGGGAATGCCAAGCCGCATGAAATCGGTGAATTTATAGCCACCAGGACCATAAACCAACATATTGGTCTGATATCCAATAGGTGTCGCAAAAGACGCTGATGCTGCAACCATGACCGCCACAACAAAGGCTCGTGGATCGTAACCCAACGCTTGGGCCAAGCCAATGGCAATGGGCGTGACCACAACAGCAACTGCATTATTTGAAACCATTTCGGTCAGGATTGAGGTCAAAAGATAAATCGCCCAAATCACAAAAAAGCCGGGCAACAGGCCGATCCACGGTGCAACCAAATTCACGATCAACTGGACAGCGCCAGACGCCTCGAGGGCTGCGCCAATCGCCAGCATAGAAAAGATCAGCGCCAACAAACGACCCTCGATGAAATCAAAAGCTTCTTCGGCGTCAATGCAGCGTGTAAAAAGCACAACACCAACGGCTACAACAGACAGTAATAAAATCGGCGCTACCCCAAAGGCGGCCAGTACGACGATGCCCAAAAGCGATACGATCGCGATGGGGGCATGGCCGCGTCGATAGGCCCGAACCTTGGGACGTGATACATCGACCATATCCATTTCAGTAGCCAAGCGTTGAATGTCAGCGGGTGCCCCCTCTAACAAAAGCGTGTCGCCGACTTGCACGACCAACTCGTCTAATTGACGCCCAATATTTTGGTTCCGCCGATGAACTGCCAACGGATAGACACCAAAACGGCGGCGCAACCGAAGACTGCCCAAGCTACGCCCAACCTCGCGCTTGAACAGCTGAACACCCGTCACTTCGCGCCCGATCAAGTTGCTATCAGGGGGTATGATTGCTTCGGTAAAAAATTTCATCTTCGATTTATCGGACAACAGCGTCGCCATACTGTCACGATTGGGCAATAGTATGGGACCGACAATGGCCAAATAGGCCATCCCCCAGATCACAAGCACGATGGCGACCGGGGTGACTTCGAAAATAGAAAACGGCGCCAATCCTTGCGCACGTGCCACACCATCCACCAACAGATTGGTCGAGGTACCAATCAAGGTCAGCATACCCCCCATAATCGCCGCGTAAGACAAAGGCATCAACAGCTTGCTGGCGTTGACCCCCAAAGTGCGAGATAATTGCACAAAAACAGGGATCATCACAACGACGACAGGGGTATTCGACACCACAGCCGACGACAATATGACAAACCCCATCATCATCGCAACCGCACGCTTTGGATTAATCTGCGCCTGTTTTTCGGCCAAAACCGTAAAAGCATCCAACGCGCCTGTCCGCACCAAGGCCCCCATAACCAAAAACATCGCCGCAATGGTCCATGGCGCGGGGTTCGACAAGACCGCCAGCCCTGCATCATAGGGCAAAACCCCTGTCACAAGCAAAACAGAAACACCACCGATCGCGACAACTTCGGTTGGATAGCTTTCGCGAATAAATAGCGTAAACATCCCCAAAACAACGAGGACGGCGACATAGGCGGACAGGGTGGATGCCCCATCAATCAGCGTCAACATCAATAGTCCCTTTTCGTGGTGCGACCAGGCTCATGCCCACCATCATGCAAATAAGTGCGCCCCAAAGATAGGGGCTTTGTGCTTCGTTTAAAAATAGAATTGCCCATAAAACGCCAAAGCCAGTGACGGCATAAGCGACTTGGGATGCAAAAACCGCGCCGCTGCGTGCCACCAACCAAACATAAGTGGCATAAGATAACCCATGCAGCGTTCCCGAACCAATCATCGCCCATTCAGGCGCACCAAAATTATTCCAAGGAACAAACCAATGTCCCGACACCACCGCAATCGGCCCTGTCATTACCATTCCGACCAAACAAGCCCCAAACAATGTCTGGATAGGCCCGTGATGCAACGTTCCAAAGCGCGAGATATAATTGCCTTCTATGCCATAGAAAAAAGGGGCAATTAGCGCGATAGGCACAAACCAAACCTTTGTTCGATCTGGCAAGGTCGTATCAGGTGCCACCAAAATGACCACAGCGATTATCCCCACAGCCAATCCAAAAGCGCGACGCCAATCGAACCGATCGCTGCCCCAAAGGATGGCAATTGGAAAGGCGAACATGGGTACCGTGGCGATCAAAATTGCCAATAAGGTCGCCGGCAAATTCATAGCCGCTGTGTAAGACGCAAAATTTGGCAATATCGTACCGACTAACGCGATGAGAGCAAACAACCCGATTGATCTGGCTGTCACCACAAAAGGACGTCGGCGCAGCAACTGGATCGTCCCCAGCACAATCGCACCAATAACTAGTTGCCAAAAAATTAAGCCAAACTGTTGGTGACCCGTGCTGACGGCAACCTTGGTCAACGGGATAGTCGCGCCCCACCCCGCCCCCATTGCGCCCAGCGCAAGATACGGCAACGCACGTGACATCATGGGCCGGACTGCGCCAAGCGCCCGCCGTAACGAACCATCTGAACCGACACCGCTTTGCCCGTTTTGTCATCCGTTTCGACAAACACCCCCGACAACGTTGCATCGCCCTGGGCTGGTTGGAACCGGCCACTGGGCATCCCTGTAATGAAACGACGCAAGGGTTCGGCTTTGTCCATCCCGATCACGCTGTTATAATCGCCACACATGCCGGCATCCGTTTGATAGGCTGTACCATTGGACAAAATCATCGCATCACCGGTTGGCACATGGGTATGCGTGCCAACGACCAACGATACGCGCCCATCGCAAAAATGTCCCATCGCCATTTTTTCCGATGTCGCTTCGCAATGCATATCTAACACAGCCGCCTGAACCGCTCCGCCTAGGGGATAAGTGCGCATCACCTGATCAACAGCAGAGAACGGATCATCAAACGCCCGTTTCATGAATACCTGCCCCAACACCTGAGCGACCAAAATCTTGCGGCCCCGGCGATCGGAAAACACCCGCGCCCCATTGCCGGGTGCGTTTTTGGCATAGTTCAACGGGCGGATAATACGCTTTTCCTGTTCGATGTGACCCATCATATCTTTTTGGTCAAAGGCATGATCGCCCAACGTGATACAATCTACGCCTGCCGCAAAGAATTCGGTCGCATGCGCCGCAGACAGCCCCATGCCGTTGGTTGCGTTTTCACCATTCACAATGACAAAGTCCAAGCGCCAAGTTTCACGCATAGTTTTCAAATGCGCATTCAACGCATCTCGTCCCGCGCGGCCAACGACATCGCCTAAAAACAAAATTCTCATGCGAAATCCCTAGTGCCGCGTCAACAAAAGCGCAAGTATATGTTGCAGAACCTTGAAAAAATGATCCTTTCCACAGTCGCGGTTCTAACGTCCTGCCGACCTAGTAAAATCACCAAAAGCGATGGCTGTGATGTAAGCTCCATTCGAATTTGCAGCTATGTAAAGTAAGAATTATGGGTCAAAGACAAAATCAACACATTGAAAGTAATAATGATTATTGAATTCAAACAACTTTACAGCGTTTGTGACGATCTAGATTTGGCGAGAAAGATCACGGGATGTCAACGCGGGATAAGGTCAATGATCTCGGTCTCTGTCACGATCATATCCAGTGGTTGATCGGTTAATTCCAACGGAAGATCCTCTGCCTCTTGCAGACTATAGGCAAAGCCAATTGCCAAGGTTGCGCGTTTTGACCGTAATAATTCCAATGTGCGATCATAAAATCCGCCGCCATAGCCCAAACGCCCACCAGCGCGGTCAAAAGCAACCAAGGGAACAATCAAAACCTCTGGTTCAAAGTAATCATCAACAGCAGGAATACGCGCCCCAAACGGACCATCCTTCATGGCGCAATCGGGTTCCCAACGCGAAAACAATAACGGTTGGGCAGGCGCAGTAATTACGGGAACACCAACTGGGCCATGCGCGGATGCCTCGGCCATTGCGGGCATTGGGTCAATTTCTGTTCGGATCGGAAAATAACCCGCCAATGGCACCCCACGATAGCCTGCCAAAACCGAAGACAACAATGACGCACTGGCCCCGTTGTCAATCTGTTTTGCCAATTTACGCCGTTCAAACGCGGCCTTACGTGCCGCTTGCTTAAGCTCTTCTAAGGTCATAGCAAAAAGATACCCGCCAATCCCAAAAAGGCGAAAAAACCAACGACGTCTGTTACCGTTGTTACAAAAGCACCAGACGCCAGCGCCGGATCAACGCCTATTTTTTCCAACACAACGGGGACGCCCGTGCCCGCGAGCCCTGCAACAATCAGGTTGATTATCATCGCCAGAGCAATAACATAGCCCAATACGGGCGATCCAAACCAGATGATCCCGACAATCCCCATAACGACGGCAAACACCAACCCGTTAATCGCCCCCACTAAAACTTCGCGGCGAATAACACGCCAAACGTTCGCACCAGTCAAATCTTTGGTCGCGATGGCGCGTACCGCGACGGTCAAGCTTTGCGTGCCCGCATTGCCCCCCATAGAGGCCACAATGGGCATCAGCACTGCCAAAGCAACAAAGCTAGAAATCGTATCTTCGAACAGGGCGATAACGCCAGAGGCAAGGATCGCGGTAACAAGGTTGACGCCCAACCATGGCAAGCGTTGCCGTGTGGTTTCCATGACGGTATCTGACAGGCTACTTTCTTCGCCAACACCTGCGAGGCGCAGAATGTCCTCTTCGTGTTCGTCATCCAGAACCGCCATTGCGTCATCAATTGTAATCACCCCGACCAACCGATTTTCGGCGTCGACCACCGGCGCAGAAATCAAATGGTATTGGTTAAACGCATAGGCCACGTCGCTTTCTTCTTGGGTAACGGGTATGACCTGAAACACATCTTCGACAATATCAACCAACTTCACCGTGCGCTTGGACGCCATGAGTTTGCCCAAGGTGACATTTCCAACAGGGTGCATCCGCGGATCTACTAAAATCACATGATAAAACTGTTCTGGCAGCTCATCCTCAGATCTTAGGAAATCGATTGCTTGGCCAACCGTCCAATGTTCGGGCGCCATCACCACTTCGCGTTGCATCAGACGACCAGCAGAATATTCCGGATAGGTCATCGATTGTTCGACAGCCAGTCGATCAGTGTCGTCAAGGGCGTCAAGAATAGCGGCTTGCTGGGGCTCTTCCAAATCCTCAAGCAGATCGACCACGTCGTCGCTATCCAGCTCACGCACCGCTTCGGCAAGGATCTCGGGCTTTAGATAACCGATGATTTCTTCACGAATACCCTCTTCGAGTTCTGAGAGAATTTCACCATCAAATTCAAGATCATAAAGTTGCACCAGCGCGCGTCTATCAAACGCATCAACCTGTTCCAACATGTCGGCGATATCTGCCGCATGCATTGGCTCCATCAGGGTCACCAACGCATCGCGATCACCTGTCTCGACCGCATCGAGAATAGCGCCTAGGCTTTTTTTGCTTAGGGAATATACTGGGGAGTCATTGTCAGAATCGTGTTGTTCTACGATAGAATCGTCTGTCATTTATCCCTCCGCGTTTTGGGGTCTACTTACCCCATTGAAAGTAAGCTTCACAGGGGAAAAGTCGCTATTTACCGCGCGATAACTTGTCTTTATGTTGGACAAGTTTAAGGATGCTGTCAAACGCGGGTACATCAATTTGCAAATTATTACTGGTCATATTCTACGCTTTAAGTCCGATCCATTCATGGATGAGGTGCAGAATTCGGCACAGATCATCCATGATGGCGCCGTGGCAATAAAAGATGGCCAAATTGTCTGTGTGGACACCAAAGACATTGTAATGGACCGCTATCATGGTGCGCAGATTCACGATTTCAAAGACCACCTTGTTACCGCGGGATTTGTCGATGCGCATGTGCATTATCCCCAAACAGCGATGATCGCGAGTTGGGGCAAACGGCTTATCGATTGGTTGAACACCTATACATTCCCAGAAGAATCAAAGTTTGGCGACCCCGATTACGCAAACGCAATTGCGGCGCGATATCTTGATCTTGGGATTGCCCATGGAACAACAACCATGGCAAGCTTTTGCACAATCCACCCTGAAAGTGTGGATGCGTTTTTTCATGCCGCCAGCGTACGAAATATGTGTGTTGTTGCAGGAAAAACTTGTATGGATCGCAATGCGCCAGACAATTTACGCGACACACCCCAAACCGCTTATGACCATTCAAAAGCATTGCTTGAAAAATGGCATGGCGTCGGGCGCAATCACTATGCCATTACACCACGGTTTTCGCCCACCTCAACACCAGAGCAGCTCTTTGCGTTGGGGGAGCTTTGGGCAGAACATCCAGAGTGCTTGATGCAAACCCATCTCAGCGAACAAACGGACGAGATAGACTGGGTTAAAGGATTATTTCCAAATGCACGTGATTACCTAGACACATACGAAGCCTTTGGTTTGCTGGGTAAAAACGGACTTTATGGCCATGCTATCCATCTTGAGCCGCGCGAAATTGACCGGCTTCGTGAAATAGGCGCGGCCGTGGTGCATTGCCCCACCTCGAACACATTCATTGGATCGGGCCTATTCAACATGATCCAATTAAAAGGCCGTGGCCTGCGTGTTGGCCTGGCGACCGATACGGGTGGTGGATCCAGCTTTTCAATGCTACGCACTATGGCCGCCGCCTATGAAATCGGGCAGTTGCGCGGTGCGGCTTTGCATCCCGCACAACTGTTATGGCTTGCCACGGTGGGATCGGCGCAATCCTTGGGTCTTGAAACTAAAATCGGCAACATTACTGTCGGCCAGTCTGCAGATATCGTCGCCCTGAACCTGCAATCGACCGCCGCAATTGCGCAAAGATACGCGACGGCCCAAGATATATGGGAAGCGATCTTTCCAACGATTATGATGGGCGACGATCGAGCGATTGCAAAGGTTTGGATTAACGGCAAAGCCTATTAAGAGGTCATCAGTTCGCAGCCAGGTCGGGCCAAAACCATTACCCAGATCCCTTCGCCCGCATGCGCGATACCAATTTCTTTTGCTTTGCGATGCAGCAATACCTTGCGTGCCGGCGGGTAGGATTGCCATTTATCAACGACCTGATCAAAGCTGCCTTGGGTCACTTCGATGTTTTCAGCGACAAAGCAATATTGATATCCAGCTTTTTTCACACGATTGCTCAGCTGGCTACCATCGGACCCTTTATGTGAAATAAACCCATGTCGCAACATATCAGCGGCATGCAATTTCGCGATTTCATTCAGTTTTGATGATTGCTGGACTTCGGGCAACGCAGATTGCGCACGCACACTATTTACAGTTTGAATTGCCAACTCGATCGGTTCGGCACTAAAAAAGGACACACCAATGATCGCCATGGCTGCATAAACCAATAAACGCATAATACTCACCACTTACGACCCTCCTAAGAGGTAGCAAGACGAATGCTTATAAACAATTAACGCTTAGGCATGTGGGGACGGTAAAAAGTATTTATATTTAATTAGTTTTTCCTAAACTATAACCTATCTTGTAGCCTAGAGACACATTTGGATTGCTCTGCGATCAATTTGTTCAAATCAACAGTGATTAACAGCCCGTCGCGCACAATTTCCCGACCCTCCACGATCAAATGGGAAACCTTGCTCGGTCCAGCCAAGACTAAGGCGGCGGGATCCCAGCTTCCGGCGCTTTCTACACCTTTAACGTTCCAAAGGGCAATATCCGCACGTTTTCCAACCGCAATGCGACCACACTCAGGGCGCCCCAACACGTCGGCACCGCCACGGGTCGCAATTTCAAGAGCTTCGCGCGCACTCATCGCGTCCGCCCCATTTTGGACACGCTGCAATAGCATCGTCTGGCGCGCTTCGTTCATGAGATTGGCGATATCGTTGCTGGCAGAACCATCAACACCCAAACCGACCTTGACGCCTGCATCGCGCATCGCACGCACCGGTGCAATCCCTGATCCCAACCGACAATTGGAACAGGGACAATGCGCAACACCTGTACCGGTTTTAGCGAATAGATTAATTTCGGACGCATCAAGTTTTACACAATGTGCATGCCAAACGTCATCACCGGTCCAACCTAAATCTTGGGCATATTGACCAGGCCGACAGCCAAATTTTTCAAGAGAATAGGCAATATCTTCATCATTTTCAGCCAAATGGGTGTGCAAGAAAACATGCTTATCACGCGCCAACACAGCCGCGTCGCGCATCAAATCACGGCTCACGGAAAACGGGGAACAGGGGGCAATTCCAACGCGCACCATCGCAGATTCAGATGAGTCGTGAAATTTGTCGATCACGCGGATACAGTCCTCTAGGATCGCTGCTTCTTTTTCGACCAGATGGTCGGGGGGTAAACCACCATCGCTTTCCCCAATGCTCATCGCGCCTCGGGTCGGGTAAAAGCGCATTCCGATTTCCAGTGCCGCATCAATCGTGTCGTCGAGCCGTGCACCGTTTGGATAAAGATAAAGATGGTCAGACGTCATCGTGCATCCTGACAACGCCAATTCGGCCAAACCGATCGATGCGGAAATGCGCATTTCATCTGGGCCAAAACACGCCCAGATAGGATAAAGCGTTTGCAGCCAACCAAACAAAAGCGCATCCTGCCCCCCAGGTACAGCGCGTGTCAGAGATTGGTATAAATGATGGTGCGTATTTACCAAACCAGGGGTTACAACATGCCCGGCACCATGAATAAGCTGCGCCCCCTCTGGCGTTGACAGATCAAAACCAACCTCAGCAATCACACCGTCCTTCACAATGATATCGGCGTGTTTAAGTTCGCGACGTTGATCATCCATCGTTAAAATAGTGTCAGCATTTTTTATGTGTAACATGTTCATTTTTTAACTCGCGTGCTGGCTCAGAATTTCCAAAGCCATCGCGTGCAATTCAGGCGTGGCTGCGGCGATTACTTGGCCGCCGTGATGGCCCGGACCTCCCGTCCAATTGGTAACGATGCCTCCGGCTGCCTGAATGACGGCGATTGGCGCTTGGATGTCATATGCGTTCAATCCTGCTTCGATCACCAGATCAATTTGGCCCAGCGCCAATAATGCATAGGCATAACAATCCATGCCATAACGCGTTAACTTGCACCGCCGCGCCACAGCCTCGAAACCCGCGCGTTCTTTGTCAGTACCAACTTCTGGGAATGTGGTGAAAATAATTGCGTCGTCTAATGACTTGGTTATTGAAACGCCTAAGTTTTTGCGACCTTGAGGATGATCAAGAACGCTGAGGCCAAGCCCGCCCATAAATATTTCACTCATGTAAGGCTGAGCAATTGCGCCAAACACGGGGCCGTGACCAAGATCCTCAAGTGCGATCAACACACCCCACGTCGGAGTGCCTGAAATAAAGGCACGCGTGCCATCAATCGGATCCAAGACCCAACGCAAGCCGTTGTGTGAGGGTGTTTCACCGAACTCTTCACCAAGGATGCCATCCAATGGCCGCAAGCGGGATAAGACAGCCCGCATCGCTTGTTCGGCATCGCGATCTGCCACTGTTACAGGGTCAAACCCATGCTTATCCTTATTTTCAGTCAGAACGCGTCCCATGCGAAAATGGGGTAATATCGCCTTTGTTGCCGCATCAACCATTTGCTGAACGACATGCACAATTTCGTTTTTATTCAAATGCTGATGTGGTTGCGCGTGGTTGGTCATGTCGCCCTCAATTGAATACTCGCCTGAGGGCTATGACACTTTCACGATTTTATCAAGCAACGTCGCTTAGAACGCGCGCCAATTCGAACAGACGCTTCCGTTGATTTTCGGGAATTGAATAATAAGAGCGGATCAAATCCATTGCTTCTTTATCACCCATCAAATCTGCCGGTGCAGCTTTGTCCATGCCCGTATCGGCCGCTGTTGCCTCTTCTATGCCTTCAAAAAAGAAACTGATTGAAACTTGTAAAGCCTTTGAAATATCCCACAACCTGGACGCGCTGACGCGGTTTGCACCGGTTTCATATTTCTGGATTTGCTGAAATTTAATTCCGACATGCTCTGCCAATTGCTGCTGTGTCATACCAACGAGCCAGCGGCGATGGCGAATACGTTTGCCGACGTGTACATCAACGGGGTGCGTCATTATTACTTCCTTCTCTTCTCCCCCTACTTAAGTAGCAGGTTTGATTATTAAGCGAAACAAAAATTGATACTTGTCATCAATTTTGTTAATTCATCGCCACATCCCATTCGTGGTTGTCATATTGTACCACAATACAACCTGACGTAAAATGACTAATAAATCCTATACGAAAGCTACAAAGTATAGGCACAATCACAAGAAGTATAAATTCACCTATCACCATCTGATTTTTGACTACATTTCTGCGCTGTGGTTTGACAAAATTGATAATCTATTTCTAATTGCTTCAAAAAAGGAAAAGCGATGAAAGCTTTACAGGTTTTGGCGTTTGGCGAACCAATCGCGGTCAAAGATATCGACATGCCCATACCGACAACCGGACAGGTGCGCGTCAAAATACATGCGTGCGGGTTAAATTTTGCAGACCTGTTAATGCAAAAAGGCACATATCAAGATACCCCTGCCCCCCCCTTTACATTGGGCATGGAAGTGGCAGGCATCGTTGATGCGATTGGACCGAACACCGACGGCCCCGCGATTGGATCACGCGTTGCGGTATTTGGGGGACAAGGTGGGCTTGCTGAATACGGATGCTTTGATGCCGCGCGCTGCGTGAATATCCCCGCAAATATGTCATTCACTGATGCGGCTGCACTTCAAATTGCGTATGGCACCAGTCATGTTGCACTCGATTATAAAGCAAAGCTACAGCCAAATGAAACCTTGTTGGTTTTGGGCGCGGCTGGTGGTGTCGGCTTAACGGCAGTTGAATTGGGTAAATTGATGGGCGCACGCGTCATCGCAGTGGCCCGCGGCGCAGATAAGCTTGCAGTTGCCAAAGCCGCAGGTGCAGATCATGTCATCGACGCGACAACGGCAGATTTACGCGCCGAACTAAAGGCCCTTGGCGGTGTCGATGTCGTATATGATCCCGTTGGCGGCGATCAATTCAAATCCGCCTTTCGCGCCTGCAACCCTGAAGCACGCATTATCGTCATTGGCTTTGCAAGCGGGGATATCCCGCAAATCGCAGCAAACCATCTTTTGGTCAAAAACATCACGGTTCATGGGTTTTATTGGGGCGGATTTCTTGGCTTCAAGCCCGAAGTGATCACCGATAGTCTAGGACAACTTTTGACTTGGTATGCCCAAGGAAAGTTGCATCCCCATGTTTCCAACGCGTTTGACTTTGAGCACGCAAATGAAGGTATGCAACTGTTGCGTGATCGAAAATCGACCGGAAAGGTTGTCATTAACATCCAATAGCGAAATTTAAGTTCGATTTTTTTTTGGAAAAGTGACGGTGGAAATTCTTGAAATATAACG
>RFZH01000060.1 GCA_009920815.1 Paracoccaceae bacterium | reverse complement strand
AGATAGATCTGTATCTGTCATTACCCTTGGCCTTGGTGCATTGGGTGAACCAACAAAGGAAACCGTGCTATGGACGATCTAAACGCATTCTTGGAGCCTGGCATGTTAGTGCGCCATCCATCGCAACCTGATTGGGGAATTGGACAGGTCCAATCACGAATTAATGGGCGGGTCACTGTGAATTTCACAGAACAGGGCAAAGTTGTCATTGATGGGACCTTAATCGCGCTAGAGGTTGTGTATTCTGAATTACCTTGAATTCTATTGGTAAATACACCTTTAAGATGTGTGGCTTTGAAAGGTTTTGTGTCAAACTTGTCAACTTCTGACGCGCTCACTACATAGGGTGACCAAGGAGAGATCCAATGCGCAACAATGGCCCCCAATTTAGAACAAAACTGGCTGAGACAGATCAGGATTTTGTTGCGGCGCAACGCTTGCGATATGATGTCTTTGTTTCCGAACTGGGGGCTGGCGGCGCCCTTGTCGATCATGACAACAGGTTGGAACGAGACGCGTTGGATCCTTATTTTGATCATTTGTTGTTAATTGATGACGCACGATCTGATGTCATGGGGGGGGTCGTCGGGGTTTATCGGCTTTTGCCTGCGCATAAAGAAATTGCACTCGGGCGATATTATTCTGAGGATGAATATGATATCGGCCGCTTGCGTCGATCTGGACTAAAGCTTTTAGAATTGGGTCGCACGTGTTTACATCCTAACTACCGTGGCAGCACGGCGTTATTTGTTCTTTGGCAAGCATTGGCCGACTATGTCGCAGCACATGAAATTGACCTGTTATTCGGCGTCGCCAGTTTTCATGGCACCGATATTGGGTCTTTGGCGCCCGCGCTTTCACTGTTGTATCATAAGCACCGCGCAGAGGATGATCTATGCCCAAGCGCTAAGGGAAAAAACGCTGTTGATATGAATTTGATCCCCTATCAAGATATCGATCGAAAAGCCGCGATGGTTCAGGTGCCGTCATTGATCAAAGCATATTTGCGCTTGGGCGGGCGTGTTGGGCAAGGGGCGTTTATAGATCATACTTTTAATACTACGGATGTTTGCATGGTTTTGAACACTCAAACAATGACAGTGAAACAAAGGCAGCTATATGAACGATAATCGCCAAATAAAGCCAGATTGGTTGACTGCCGAGGAACCTGAGATGGGCGATATCACCTTAATTGGGTGGTTCATTGTGCTGTTGCGTGGGGTTCCGATGGCAACGGTCGTTTTCGGTGGTTTGGCGATATTGTTGATGTTGCGCATGATCGAGCGTCCAATTTTTGGCCAAGATCGTCCTGTCACGCCCTTCTTAACCCAATTGGTCTGCCGTATATCGCTTGCGATAATGGGGATAGGATTTCAACTGCGCGGGACCCCAATGCGCCACAAGGGGGCTATTGTGGCCAATCATGGTGCATGGTTGGATATTTTTGTTCTGAACGCAAGCCAGCGGATTTATTTTGTGTCAAAGTCCGAAGTTGCGTCTTGGCCCGGGATCGGATGGCTGGCGCGCGCCACGGGAACGGTGTTTATCAAACGCGATCCAAAAGAGGCGCGTATTCAAAAAGCGGTGTTCGAAGAACGCCTTATGCATAATCACCGTTTGTTATTTTTTCCCGAAGGTACCTCGACCGATAGCCTGCGGGTTTTACCGTTCAAAACAACGCTGTTTGCGGCGTTTTTCGATCCAAAAATCAAACATGATATGTATATTCAGCCAGTTTCAGTAAATTATTATGCGCCAAAAGGCACCGACCCTCGGTTTTATGGTTGGTGGGGCGATATGGAATTTGGCACCCATCTGTTATACACGCTTGCTCGGCTGCGGCAGGGGCGTGTTGAGGTGGTTTATCATGCGCCTCATAAAGTCGATGATTATAGTTCGCGCAAGGAATTGGCTGCAGCATTAGAAGCGGATGTGCGAAAAGGTCACGCCTTTGATGGCACGTTTTAATGTGGTCTTTTCGGATTGCTTAGGCGTTCTTATCAGCCAGCGGCGCTGACGCGTTCCAATACCAAAATGAGTCTTTGAAAAAAGTAAAAGCTGTCAGGTCAGGCCGATTGTGCCATCACTGAAATGAATTCGCCAAGCGTGGCGCTTGGGTTGTAACTTGACCATATCTCGTCGCCAAAGGCAAAAAAATCGGTGACGGTTGCCAGATCACGCACGATGTCTAACGTCAGTCCGCCTTCAGCAACGATGGGAACCTCGATCATTTCTGACCACCATTGGAACAAAGCGCGGTCTGCAAGCGTTCCGTCGCCCAATGTCGCGCCGCTCATCGGTCCAAAAGAGATGTAGTCGGCTCCGCTTTCACCCGCATTCATTCCGTCGTGGCGCGAGGTCGCGCAAAATGCACCAATGATGGCATCATCGCCCAGATCTTTGCGAGCCTTGCGCACAGAGCGGCCATTGTCAGTGAAATGGACCCCATCCAGGCCAAGCCGGTCAACCATCAACACATGTGCTTCGATGACAACGGCAACGTCATGACGGTGACACACCTCGCGAATGGCATCGCTTGATTTTATGATCCGCGTTTCATCTCTGGTCGACAGAGCGATGCGAACGCAAGCGATGTCATGGTTTGCGAGCACAGAGTCCAACACCGCCGGAAATGTTTCAAGATCAAAATCATGTGGTGTGACGAGATAGATTTGGGGAAGTGATTGGTCGGACATTTGCGTGGCTCGTGATTGATTTTCCCTGTCATACCGTGGAAAAAGGTATTTGACCATGGGGTTTGCGCCGAAATGGGGTTTTCATATGGGCTTTCGTATCCTAGATCACAATCAGACAATATGAGGACATGATATGCCATCGTTTACGCCACAACCTTCTATTATCTTGGTGCGCCCACAAATGGGTGAAAATATTGGTGCAGCGGCACGCGGTATGTGGAATTTTGGCTTGGATCGGATGCGCGTTGTGGCGCCGCGCGACGGTTGGCCCAGCCAACGCGCGGTTGCGATGGCGTCAGGCGCGGGGCGCTTGTTAGACGAAGCAGGCCACTTCGACACTGTCGCAGATGCGATTGGGGACAGTCATTTTGTTTTTGCGACAACCGCTCGGGGACGCGGTCTGACCAAGCCAATCTATTCACCTGAGGCCGCGATGGCACTGGCGGCAAAAAAAATTCGCGCAGGCCAAACGGTGTCTGTCATGTTTGGGCCAGAACGCGCAGGTCTAGAAAATGACGATGTGTCACAAGCGAACGCAATTATTTCTGTGCCCGTGAATCCTGAGTTTCCGTCACTCAATTTGGCGCAATGTGTTTTGTTGGTGGCTTATGAGTGGCGACGGGCCAGCGAAACAATTCAAGGCGAGGTCATGGAAATGGCCAAGACCGAGTGGGCGCAAACAGTCGAAGTTGAAAAATTGGCTGAGCATTTCGAACAGCGTTTGGACGAGGCAGGCTTTTTCTTTCCTGAGGCAAAAGCAGCTGGGATGAAAACCAACCTGCGCAACCTTTGGTCGCGTATGCCTTTGACACGATCTGATGTACAAACCTTTCATGGCATGTTGCGCCAGCTGTTGCGACAAAAAAGTTGAGCCATTTATAGAATTAAAAGTCGCCCGAATATGGGCAACAACGAAGAGATGAGACATGACCCAAAAGCGTACAATCTTTGAAGACGTTGGAGACCAAAACCAAAAGGCCGATACTGCTATCCAAGCAGGCGTCATCGACCGCGGCAGAGCTAAGGGCGCGCGCGGCGCAATTCGTGTCTGGTTGATGATCTTATTTGGCTTGGTGGCCATAATGATCGCTGTTGGGGGGCTGACACGCCTCACTGATAGTGGCTTGTCAATAACCGAATGGAAGCCCGTCACTGGTGCTTTGCCGCCGATGTCCGAACAAGTTTGGATCGAAGAATTTGAAAAATATAAACAAATTCCGGAATATCAGTTGCAAAATAAAGGCATGAGCCTGTCAGAATTCAAAACGATCTTTTGGTGGGAATGGGGACATCGGCAATTGGGTCGGTTTATTGGTCTGGTTTGGGCCGTTGGTTTTTTCGGATTTTTGGCTGCGCGTAAAATTCCGACAGGATGGACTGCCAAATTGTTACTGCTGGGCGCATTAGGCGGGCTGCAGGGGGCCGTTGGCTGGTGGATGGTATCATCTGGCTTGACGGGTACGATGTTGGATGTTGCAAGTTACCGTTTGGCGACACATTTGGGATTGGCCTTTGTCATACTGGGGTTCATTTCGTGGTTCGTCTTTCAGCTGGGCCTTAGCGAAAAGGATTTAATGCAACGGCGTCGCGGACGCGAGGCACGACTGTTTGGGTATGGAAAGGGGCTCATGTATTTGACCTTTGCGCAAATCCTTTTGGGCGCTTTGGTGGCCGGCATCGATGCGGGGCGAAACTATATCGATTGGCCGCTCATGGCAGGTGGGTTTTTCCCGCCTGATATGTTTTCGTTGACGCCGTGGTGGCGGAACTTTTTCGAAGACGATGGTCTGGTCCAATTTACCCATCGTATGGTGGGGTATGCTTTGTTTATTTTCGGAATCATTGTCTGGCGGATATCGCGCAAGTCTGGCAACGTACACGTCCGGTTCGGGTATAACATGGTGCTTGCGATGATGTTCCTGCAAATGGTTTTGGGGATTGTGACGGTTATGTATTCAGCGCCGTGGCAGATTGCGATTGTACATCAGGTCGGCGCAGTGGCGCTGTGGGTCTTGGTGATCCGTGCACGTTTTGGTGCAGGGTTCCCTCCGCCGCAATCTGTTAGGGGATGAGATGATGCACAGTGCATTTGACACGTTGGTCGCATACCAAAGGCAAACTGAAACTTTGGGGTCAATCTCTGGTTTGTTGTCTTGGGACATGGAAACCAAAATGGCGCAAGGTTCCGCAGCTAAGCGGGGGGAACAGCTGGCTGTTTTATCTGGGCTGATCCACGACCGTAATGCGGCATCACAGCTTAGGGATTTGATTTCTGCCGCACGTGAGAACGCGCAGGACGTAACAACGCTGCGTCATATTGCGCTCATTGAGCGTGAAGCGGACAAAGCATCCCGCGTTCCAAAGGATTTGGTTACAGAATTTGCCCATGCTCGTATCAGGTCGAACCAAGCATGGGGCAACATCTTTATTCCCGAGTTAAAGAATATTGTACGCTTAACCCGTGAATTCGCCTCGGCCCTGCGGGAGCCATCGGACAAAACGCTTTATGATGTGTGTTTGCGCGATTATGAACCCGATACCGACAGTGCAAGCATTGATGTGATGTTCGAAAAATTGCGGCCAAGATTGGTCGAATTGCGCGCGGCTGTCATGGCGGCGCCAGACGCGCCACGCTTGTCGGGGCATTTTGACATCGCCGTGCAAGAACGTTTGGTCATCGATTTGGCTGAGCGTTTTGGCTATGATTTGAACCGAGGCCGCATTGATATTGCTATTCACCCGTTTTGCGAAGGGGGCGGAAGTGATGTTCGCGTAACCACGCGCTATGATGAAAAAGATCCGTTAAACAGCATCTATTCCATCATTCACGAAGTGGGGCATGCGAGTTATGAACAAAACATTTCAAAAACGCATGAGCTTACGGTATTTGGGCATGGGTGTTCCATGGGGATACACGAAAGCCAAAGCCGCATTTGTGAAAATCAATTGGGACGGTCGCGCGAATTCACATCATGGCTTTATGGCAGAATGCGCGATGCGTTTGGCGATATCGGTGTCGCCAGCGAAGATGCGTTTTTCCGCGCTGTGAATGGTTTGCAAAATGGCTATATTCGGACCGAAGCAGATGAGGTGCAATACAATCTACATGTCTTGCTGCGCTATGATTTGGAAAAAGCGTTAATAGGTGGTGATCTTGCTGTCGAAGATTTGGAAGCAGCCTGGAATGATCGGTTTGAGGCAGATTTTGGCGTCAAGGTTGACAAACCATCGAATGGATTTTTGCAAGATATACATTGGTGCGAAGCCTTGATTGGATATTTCCCGACATATAGTTTGGGCAATGTATATGCGGGATGTTTATATTCAGCGCTGTGTCATGATGTGCCAAGTGTCATGGAACAGGTTGCGCAGGGTGATTTATCATCAGCGACCGAATGGTTACGCGAAAATATACATCAATTTGGTGCGTCTGTTCCATCGGTTGATTTGATTACCAAAGCTTGCGGACAAGCGCCAAGCGAAGCGCCACTTTTGGATTATCTGGATAACAAGTTTCGCGCATTGATCGATTGATGCCGAAACGCATTCGGCCTTGGTCTGATTGCGCTTTGATCTTACAAATGCGCGGGCCAATGGCCCGCGTTATTATTGCTGAAACAACCTCTTCGCCCTTGCCGGTGTTAAACACGCGAACGCCGCCTGCGGAACGAGACCGGAATGAAATGCCATCAACTGGGACACGGATGGATTGACCTTTTGATGTCGCCAGCATGATCTGATCCTCTAGTTCAACAGGGAAGGACGCCACGATTTCGCCACCGCGCATTGCCTTATCCATTGCGGTGACGCCCATGCCGCCGCGTCCACGTACAGGATAATCGTGGCTGGATGAGAGTTTGCCTTGGCCACCTGCCGTGATGGTCAGGATTAGGTTTTCGATCGCGGACATTTCTGCATAGCGCTCTTGTGAAATTGTCGCGTTTGCATCTGCGCCGTCTTCGTCAGGCAGGGTCTGGTCGTCATCTGCAACACCTGCCATCGCACGACGCATTTTCAGATATGCGGCCCGTTCATCTGGGGTTGCCTCGAAATGGCGAATGATAGACATCGACACAACGCGATCATCACCATTCAAACGGATCCCGCGCACACCGGTGGATTTACGGCCCTTAAAGACGCGCACATCGGTGGTGGAAAAACGGATTGCACGACCCGAATTGGTAAAGAGCATGATGTCATCCTCTTCGCCCGCGATGCGCACGTTAACCAATTCAACGCCTTCTGGCAGATCCATGGCAATTTTGCCGTTTGACCGGACATTGGTAAAGTCGGACAACGCATTTCGGCGCACATCACCTGCGGATGTGGCAAAGATAACCTGCAAGTTATCCCAATCAGTTTCAGGCACATCAACAGGCATGATCGCAGCAATCGAAACGCCGGTTGGGATCGGTAGGATATTCACAATTGCCTTACCCTTCGCGGTGCGACCACCCAACGGCAAACGCCATGTTTTTAGCTTATACGCCATGCCATCTGTTGTGAAAAACAGCAATTGTGTGTGGGTATTTGCAACGAACAGTGTTGTGACCACGTCTTCGTCTTTGGTTTGCATGCCTGCCAACCCTTTGCCGCCGCGACGTTGCGCACGGAAATCGGCCAAAGGCGTGCGTTTGATATAACCACCTGATGTGATGGTGACGACCATATCTTCGCGTTCGATAAGATCTTCGTCTTCCATGTCGCCAGACCAATCAACAATCTCGGTACGCCGCGGCACAGCGAATTGATCTTTCACTTCACGTAATTCGGTTCGGATAATATCCAAAATACGTTCACGAGATGCCAAAATCTCGAGGTATTCGCGGATTTTGCCTGCCAATTCTTGAAGTTCGTCCGTTACCTCTTTCACGCCGATTTGCGTCAGGCGTTGCAACCGCAATTCTAGGATTGCGCGGGCTTGTGTTTCCGAAAGGTAATAGGTGCCATCGTCATTGATTTTATGGGTCGGATCATCAATCAGCTTGATGTATTCGGCAATCTCATGTGCGGGCCAGCGGCGCGACATCAATTTTTCACGTGCGTCCGCGGCATCTGCTGATCCGCGAATGGTTGCTACCACTTCGTCAACGTTCGACACTGCAACCGCCAAGCCGCATAAAATGTGGCTGCGTTCGCGTGCTTTGCGCAACTCATACGCGGTACGTCGCGCAACGACTTCTTCGCGGAAATCGATAAAGTTTGTCAGGAATGTCCGCAATGTTAATTGTTCCGGGCGTCCACCATTCAAGGCCAACATGTTACAGCCGAACGATGTTTGCATCGGTGTAAAACGGAACAGTTGGTTCAAGACAACATCAGGCGTTGCATCACGTTTTAATTCGACCACGACGCGCACGCCGTTGCGATCGGATTCGTCCTGAACATGGGCGATGCCTTCGATCTTTTTCTCGCGCACCTGGTCTGCGATCTTTTCGATCATAGACGCCTTGTTCACCTGATAAGGGATTTCATCAATCACGATTGCATAGCGATCTTTGCGAATTTCCTCGATGCGGGTTTTGGCGCGGATGACAACGCTTCCACGCCCTTCGATATAGGCTTTACGCGCGCCTGAACGGCCTAGAATTGTTGCACCGGTTGGAAAGTCTGGGGCAGGGACATATTGGATCAAATCCTCAGCCTCAAGATCAGGATTGTCGATCAAGGCCAAAGTGGCGTCAATCACTTCACCCAAATTATGAGGGGGAATGTTTGTGGCCATACCAACCGCAATACCGCCGGCGCCATTGACAAGCATGTTGGGAAAACGTGCAGGCAGAACAGTCGGTTCGCGGTCTTTGCCATCATAGTTGTCTTGGAAATTCACAGTGTCTTTGTCAATGTCCGCCAAAAGAAAGGCGGCAGGTTTGTCCATGCGTACTTCGGTATAACGCATCGCGGCCGGGTTATCGCCGTCCATTGAGCCAAAGTTGCCCTGACCATCCAAGAGCGGCAAAGACATAGAGAAATCTTGTGCCATACGCACCAAGGCATCATAGATCGCGCTGTCACCGTGGGGGTGATATTTACCCATCACATCGCCGACAGGCCGCGCCGATTTACGATAAGACTTGTCATGCGTATTTCCTGTTTCATGCATCGCATACAAAATACGGCGGTGAACAGGTTTTAGACCATCGCGCAGATCCGGAATTGCGCGGCTGACGATCACGCTCATGGCGTAGTCGAGATATGATGTTTTCAACTCATCCGTAATTGAGACGGATGGACCGTCAAAGGCCATACGTTCGGGGCGGTTGTCTTCATCATTTTCGGGTGTTTCTGGCGTATCAGTCACGTAAGCTCGCTCGTTTCTATAATCGCTATATCTTGTTGATCAAAACTATAGCAGACCATGCATGTTGGGTGCAATGGTTGGATCCCTAATTGGGGCGGTTTTTCAGAAAAAACCGCAGTTTAGGGGTGTCATAGTTTTGAAATTTGGGGCTTTGCCACACGCTGCGCTAAAAATCTCCCGAAGGCAGATTTTTTAAACGCGCAACGTTCCCCAGGACATTTGCCTGACAGAAAATGAGACCATGGATCAATGCATTTTCTGTCTAGAAATATCCAATTTCTGACCGCGGTCAGAACCGCCTTGGTATTTATGGAATGATGCGGCTATATTTTGCGCCTTCAAGTGAAACGCCGAGTTTTAGGCCCGAGTTCCCAAAGACATATGCCACAACCTCTGACAGGGCGGTCGTCGTTTCGGCGCGCAGAGATTCACCTTTTGAAGGGAATGCGTATTCAATATCACCGCCTGCGGCCCAGCCTTGGGAGGAACGAAATTCTTCGAGCGCTTCATCCGTCATAAAGAAGAGTACATGCGCATATTGCTGTGCACCGATTTGCAGACCATAGCTTGCGAAGGTCGTCGAGTAATATTCAACGGTTTCGCCGTTAATTTTCAACGCGCCTCGACCGTAGCCGCCACCGTAGCCAAAGCTTGCCTCGGTGATGAGTGGCATGACAAGCATGCCCGATGCTTTTTCAGCCAGCTCAACGGTTGCTGGGAACTCTTGGTACATTGTGACCAGCGTGCTATCGACGCGTGCGTCAATTTTTTCAGCGGCATTTTCGTTGTACTTGTTTCCGATGCCATTGCTGCACCCAGACAATAGGGCACCAGCCAAAAGGAGTGTCGCGCCACGGCGGGAGAGATGTTTCATGGTTTTACCTGCTCTTATTTTTGCTTTTTCCATATAGTACACAGAACAAGAGGAAATGTCATGTCGATATTATCTGCTGGCAAGCTTTCGCGCGGCTTCTGGTGCAAAATAGGTTAATATGCCGTCACAGCCCGCGCGCTTGAACGTCAAAAGGCTTTCCATCATGACTTTTTCTGCATCAAGCCAGCCATTTTGAAACGCGGCTTGCAGCATCGCATATTCGCCTGACACTTGGTAGGCATAGGTCGGTGCGCCAAACGTGTCTTTTACGCGGCGGCAGATGTCCAAATAGGGCATGCCGGGCTTGACCATGACCATATCCGCGCCTTCAGCCAGATCACGTGCAACAAGGCGTAAGGCTTCGTCAGAATTGGCGGGGTCCATTTGATAGGTTGTCTTGTCGCCCTTTAGCGCGCCCGACGCGCCGACAGCATCGCGAAAGGGGCCATAAAATCCGCTCGCATATTTGGCAGAATAAGACATCAACAAAACATTGTGATGCCCCTCAGTTTCCAAGGTATTGCGCAAGGCTCCAATGCGGCCATCCATCATGTCTGATGGTCCTATAATATCGGCGCCTGCCTCGGCCTGGGACAGGGCTTGTTTCACCAATGCTTCGACGGTTTTGTCATTGAGGATTTCGTCATCCACGACAAAACCGTCATGGCCATTGATGTTATAGGGATCAAGTGCCACATCTGTCATAACCGCGATGCCTGGAACCGCCTTTTTGATGGCGCGGGTGGCACGGTTGGAAAGGTTATCAGGGTTCCATGCTTCGGCACAATCTTCGGTTTTCAAAGAGGGGTCTGTGTATGGAAACAGGCATATGGCGGGTATGCCCAAGTCATAGGCCTCTGATGCGGCTTCTACGATTTTATCTACGCTGCGGCGCACAACGCCGGGCATCGATGAAACCGGCTGTTCAACACCCGTCCCGTCGCAAACAAAAACCGGCCAGATCAGGTCATCGACCGACAAAGTATTCTCGCGCACCAAAGCGCGCGTCGCGGCGGATTTACGCACACGACGAAAGCGTGTGTTTGGGAATTGTGCTTGAACGTCGCTGAACATGACGGCTCCTGTATTGTGTTTGTGCCAAAGTGACATGGATTTTAAATGGGGGCAATATCGCCCCAATCCAATTGTGATTAATTGTGTTTATAATCGAAATTACAATTAATTAAGTAAATGTATCTTGCACCCACAGCGCCCTTGGTTAATTCTGCAGCGACGCAAGGGATGCAAAGTCGATGCTTTCAACTATTCAGTATTTTTCTTTTGATAACATATGGTATTGGAGCACGTTTTTGTTGCTTTGGACCTTATCGGCGCATCGTTTTTTAGGAGTGCCATACTATTACTGGATCTTGGCAAAAAAAGGTGATTTGG
>RFZH01000059.1 GCA_009920815.1 Paracoccaceae bacterium | reverse complement strand
AACCAAGGCCGCTTCGATCTCAGGATCCAGCGCTGGTTTTTCATATGTCGCCAACATTGACTTAACCTTTTGATTTGCCAATGTCATCGTGTCGCGCGCGCCTTCTTCGTCCCATGTTTCAAACGGTTTGTAGTCCAACAGATTGGTCCGCCAGAACGCATCCTTAAAGTTGGCTTGGGTATGCGCACAGCCAAGGTAATGACCGCCTGGGCCGACTTCGCGGATTGCATCCATCGCCTGTGCGTTTTCATCATGTGCGATACCGCGTGCCAATTGATGCAAAACGCCAAGCTGATCGGCATCCATCACGAATTTTTCATAGGATGACACCAATCCACCTTCTAACCAACCACAAGCGTGCAGCATAAAGTTAACGCCACCTAACAAAGCGGCATTCAGTGTATTTGCGGTCTCATAGGCCGCCTGTGCATCTGGCAATTTCGATCCGCACAAACCGCCACCAGAGCGGAACGGCAGACCCAAACGCCGCGCCAATTGGCCTGCACCGTATAGAATATGGCTTGCTTCAGGTGTCCCGAATGTCGGCGCGCCTGAGTTCATATCAATAGACGTCACAAAGGCACCAAAAATTACCGGCGCGCCTGGACGGATCAGCTGGTTATAAGAAATCCCAGCCAAAACTTCGGCCAAAACTTGGGTCAACGTTCCTGCAACCGACACAGGAGCCATCGCGCCACCCACAATAAAGGGCGATAGAATACACGCCTGATTATTGGCCGCATAAACCTCCATCGCGCCCATCATGACATCGTCAAATGTCATCGGAGAGTTGACGTTGATCAAGGATGTCATCACGGTGTTTTCTTGGACGAATTCTTTTCCGAACAGAATTTCACACATTTCCACGCTGTCTTGTGCACGGCTTGGTTCAGTTACGGATCCCATGAAAGGTTTGTCAGACAACGTCATATGCGCCAACAGCATATCCAAATGGCGTTTGTTGACCGCAACGTCTGTTGGTTCACATACCGTACCACCAGAGTGGTGCAGCCATTTTGACATATAGCCCAATTTAACAAAATTTTCGAAATCAGCCATGGTCGCATACCGACGGCCACCATCCATGTCACGCACAAAAGGTGGGCCGTACACGGGGGCTAACACCAAGCTTTTACCACCGATCACAACCGACTTTTCAGGATTGCGGGCGTGTTGGGTAAACTGCGCAGGCGCTGTTGAGATAAGCTTGCGCGCCAAACCGCGCGGAATGCGAACACGCTCGCCATCCACGGATGCACCGGCTGCACGCCAGCGATCCAAAGCGGCAGGGTTATTCACAAAGTTAACGCCAACCTCTTCTAGGATGGTTTCTGCGTTCCATTCGATCACTTCCAAGGCTTCTTCGGTCAAAACCTCAAAGTTTGGGATATTGCGTTCGATATACTTTGCAGTTTCGATTTTAACGGTGGTACGTTCTGCACGACGTGCGGCACCGCCGCCCCCACGTGCGCGTTTGCGTCCAGCTGCCTCTGTCATGTGTTGCCCTTTCGCAAAAGAGAGTTCGCTAATTTTGTTCAGGCTTTACAACGATATTGATCAGAGTCGCGACCAAATAACGGCCATTTGGGTAGAAAATCGACATCACGCCGTTTTCATCACCCGATCACGCCTTTCGCCAAGACACACGCTCCCCGCGTTAAACAGAGCCACCATCTACGAAAAAGTTATGCGCCGAACACATTGCCGCATCATCAGAGCATAGAAACAAAACCATCCGTGCAACAAACTCGGGTTCTATCAAGGTTGGCAAACATTGCCGTTCTTTGCGGGCTTGTAAAAATTCTGGCGGTGACCACAGATCCTTTTGCCGCTGTGTCATAATATGACCGGGAACAACCGTATTCACGCGAATTCCATGATGACCTAGATCACGTGCCAAAGTACGGGTCAATCCATGGACTGCAGCTTTGGTTGTTGCATAGGCGGGAAAGCCTCCCATTGCTTCCCACCAAGAACAAGACCCCATATTTACGATTGATCCACCGCCCAGATCAATCATGTCAGGGGCCACGGCTTGGGATACAAAAAACTGATGGCGTAAGTTCGTTGCCATGCGTTCGTCCCAGAATTCAGGGGTCACGTCCTGCCATTCATGGCGATCATCACGCGCGGCATTGTTGACCAGTGCAGAAAACTTACCTGTACGTTCACGAACGGCCGCAACGCCCGCCCGCAGCTCTTCTATGTTTCGCAGGTCACAATATTGAAAAATAACATCTAGCTCGGCCGCTAAGGCTTGGCCTGCATCGCGATCAAAATCCAAAAAACCAACCCGTGCGCCTTGATCCGCAAATGCGCGCACGATCTCTGCGCCGATCCCTGTTGCGCCGCCGCTTACCAAAACAGCGCGATCTTTTAACGATGGGTAGATTGCAAAATTATGCTGCATTGCCCCCTCCTCTCTAACCCCTATCTCTCTTGCTGCATTGGGCGCGAAGTTTTATCCAGACGCAAGTCATTTCACCGTTTGATCGGCCCGTCAGTCGATGATCCCCTTAGGATTAGGGACACGAAAACACAAACTGTTCCAAGTGCGGCATAACCTGCTGCCACCCAAAAGGCCTGAATACCCATCTGCGCAACAAAAAAGCCAAACCCCAACATTGCAACGATTGTCATAATTTGCTGAATCATCGCCATCAGACCCTGCGCCTCGGCAGCATTCTCTTCGATGACATGGCGTGAAATAAAACGCACAATTGCAACAAACCCTAAAGCAAAAGTTATAGCATGCATCAGTTGAAGAGGTATCAGCCAAAACAATGTCGGTTCAAAACCAAAGGCAACCCAACGCACAACCGTCGCTACCCCTGCAATTGCCAAAAACCCACGTGACGACATGCGGGACGAGATCTTTGAAAATAGGACAAACATTATCGTTTCTGCCACCGCACCCAGCGATATGATCAAACTGATTGTTAAGGGTTCATACCCTTGACGGGCCAAGATCAGACTATGAAAAGCGTTCAAAATCATGTGACTGCCGTTGATGATCCCATAGCCGAGCAGTGGCAATATGAACCAAGGACGCATAACAGATGCCAAAGCGACCAGCCCTTGGATCGGCGCAACTTCCAGTTTGGGAGCACGGAATTTGGGTAGAAAAAATGCCGCCTGCATCCTTAGAAACGCAGCCAATAAAAGCAACCAAATATAGGATGCATCGCCATAACGCGCGATAATCTCGCCCGTCACCATTAATAAGATCAAATAACCAATCGTGCCCCAGGCCCGCTGGACACCAAACCCATAATTCATTCGATCCGCCAAGCGCACCGCCGCCGCATCTACAACAGGAACGGTTGTCCCCATTGCAACGTTTGAAATTGTTAAACAGACCAAGATAACCCAATAATCTTGCGAATATAAAATGCCGGTGAGCGAAATGGCCGCAAAAAGTGAACCTATAATGATTGTGGTGCGCCAATCATTTGCGCGATCTGCAAGACGCCCAATCAACAAATTAAGAATGAGCACAATAAAAATAGGAACAGAGTTCAATATGGAAATCTGGGCTTCTGAAAACCCAAGATTGCTGAACCAAATCGCCCCATAGGCGGTCAGGACCCCTGGCAGCATGAAAAGAGTAAAATAATATAAACTAACCCTATTTTGGGCAGTCCCCATAGGGTGAAAAGAAATAGCCGACACTTGGTCAAACCTTATGAAACCTCTGACATCAGGTCAGATTTCACAGGATGTGTCAACGGGTTAACGCCCTTTCCACACGGGATCCCGCTTCTCAGTAAAGGCGCGCGCGCCTTCTAGTTGATCCTCAGATCGATAGAGGGTTTCCACAGTTTTTAATTGGCTTTTGGTGATCCGATTAAGCGCGTCTTGGAATTTCATATCCTCTGCTTCGCGCACGACTTCCTTGATCGCCGCATACACCAAAGGTGGACCAGAGGCCAAGAGATCCGCCATTTCACGGGCCTTGGCCATCAACTCGGCAGCGGGATGAATTTGATTAATCATCCCCCAGCGCGCCGCCTCTTCGGCATCAATCCAACGGCCGGTCAATAGCATTTCCATTGCGATGTGATAGGGAATCCTTTTCGGTAATTTGATTGACGCGGCATCGGCGACGGTTCCAGAGCGAATTTCCGGCAAGGCAAATGTTGCATGTTCTGCCGCCAACAAGATATCCGCCGACAGCGCCAATTCCAATCCCCCGCCGCAACATATGCCATTAATCGCAGCGATCACGGGTTTGTTCATATGCGGCAATTCTTGCAACCCGCCAAAGCCCCCGACACCATAATCACCATCGACCGCATCACCATCTGCCGCGGCCTTTAGGTCCCAACCCGGACAAAAGAACTTTTCCCCTGCCCCAGTAATAATCGCGACACGCAATTTCGGATCATCTCTGAAATCGCGAAACACCTGGCCCATTATGCGGCTGGTCGCCAGGTCGATCGCATTTGCCTTTGGACGATCAAGTGTAACCTCAAGCACATGTCCACGGATTTCGGTTTTAATGGGGCTATCTGACATTTTTATTCCTCTTGTGCCAATCGGATTAACGCATCGACCGCAACTGCGCGCGATGGCGTCACAATTACGGGATTAATTTCAACTTCACCCAAACGGGCCTGTGTGTTGGTGACATAGGATTGTACAGCCATCACTGTATCAATTACAGCTGCCCTGTCCAATGGCGCACTGCCGCGATATCCCGCCAATAGGGGCGCAATCTTTAACTGATCCAATGCGTGATCCACATCATCACGGGTGACAGGTAAAATAAGCGTGGTGCTATCGGCCAGGATTTCGGTCATGACGCCACCCGCTGCGAGGGTCAGCATGAACCCATGTGCTGGATCGCAGACGACACCAACCAAAAGATCCAGACCCCCGTCTGTGATCATTTCTTCGATCAAATAGCTCTCAAACCCCATTTCAGCGGCAGCTTTGATCAATGCATTGTGTGATGCTATGCCAATGCGTACGCCGCCCGCATCGGTTTTATGCGCAATACCTTGCGCTTTGATCACCACCGGGAACAATAGGTCAAGAGGTTGGCCAACCTGTTCTGCACCGCGTACGATCGATTTAGGGATAACCAACCCATGTTTTGCCAATTCAATTTTTGCATCACGCTCCGTTAAAACGGTCTCATGATCCAGTGAATTGGGCAATAACACAGGCGCTGGCTGTCCCCGCTGCGCAAAATGTTTTCCAATCCGCGCGGCCGTCGCAATCGCTGACAAGCCTTCGGCCATTCCGCAAAGCGGCACAACCCCGTCGGCAATCAGTTGATCACATAGAGGCTCGTCCAAGGTTTCAGAAATAGACGATAAGATTGCTATGGGTTTGCCTGATATCTGTTTTGCGGTACCCACTGCATCAATCACACAATCCCATGCCGATGGGTCACAGCGGTCTGAGCGTGGAAAATCAGCCACGACAACACCAATATCGACATTAGGCCCCTGCGCCATCGCGGCAAAGGTTTGGCCCATAGCATCACCATCGCCCCAAACATAGGTGTGATAATCCAACGGGTTGGCCAAGGCCACTTTTGGTCCCAGTGCCGCGCGCAGCGCAGTTTTTTGGCTATCGGCAAGCGATGGATAACAAATATCCACCCCAATTGCCAAATCTGCCATCAAAGACGCCTCGCCCCCAGAACACGACATTGATGCGACGCCATTTCCCCCCAAAGGGCCTACAACGTGCAAGATTTTTAGTGTTTCGATCATTGCGGCAATTGTATCCACACGACCGATACCTAAGCGTGACAGCAAGGCATCAGCGCCCGCATCATCGCCAGCCAACGATGCGGTATGCGAGATGGTTGCGCTGCGCGCTTGGTCAGACTTGCCCACTTTGATCGCAACAATCCCTTTGCCCAATTCACGCGCAAGGCGTGCCAAATCTTCCAGCGCGCGGATGTCGTTGATCCCTTCGATATGTAGACCAAGTGCGCTAACCCGTGGATCGGCCAAAACCATGGCGCCAAGACGCGCCAAATCAATCTTTGCCTGATTGCCTACGGTCAAGGCATAGCCGATCGGCAACCCACGATTTTGCATCGTGATATTGATCATAATGTTCGAACTTTGTGTGATGATCGCAACGCCTCGGTCGACCGGACGACCACCATGTTGATCAGGCCACAAACAAAACTGATCAAAGTAATTGATAACACCATAACAATTGGGACCAATTATAGGCATGTCGCCCGATGCGGCGATCAGTTGGTTCTGTAGATCGGCACCATCTGATAATTCCGCGGCTGATTCCAAAAAACCTGATGCAAAACAAACAGCCCCGCCACAACCACGTTCCGCCAATTCTGCAACAACGCCAATCGTAGCCTCGCGATTTACACCAATAAAGGCCGCGTCAATTGGGCCACCAATCGCGGCAAGATTTGCCACCGTGGGGATCCCGCCGACCTCTGACGCTTTTGGATGTACAGTGTGGATCACACCCTTGTAGCCAATCTTTAACAACTGTTCGACAATGGAACGCCCCCAAAACCCACCACCGATCACAGCTCGGCCAGTTGAAAACTGACACCTTGGAACTTGCCAATGGCTTGGCCGAATTGTTTACGTTCCGCACTATAATTCAAAGCATAGTCAAAGCACCGGCGCGCACGCCCCACCGACATCGTGGCGACCGTGATCCGCGTGGCATAAAGCCATGTGTTCATCACCTCGAACCCGCCGTCCACCTCACCCAAAACTTGGGCATGTGGCAGGCGACAATTGTCAAACTCAAGGATCATATTTTTATATCCACGGTGGCTCACGGATTGGTAACCATCGCGAATGGTAAATCCAGGCGTTCCGCGGTCCACAAGAAACGCAGTGATCCGTTTTTTAGGCCCCTTGGGGGTTTGATCCTCACCGGTTGCGATAAAAACGATCACAAAATCAGCATGTTCCGCACCAGAAATAAAGTGCTTGGTTCCATTGACCACCCAATCTCCGCCATCGCGAACCGCGTTACATTTCATGCCCCGCACGTCTGAACCCGCGTCAGGTTCGGTCATCGCTAACGCATCCATCCGTTCGCCGCGGACCGCAGGGAGCAGATAGCGTTCAATCTGGTCACCTTCGCATGCCATCAAGATATTTTGTGGGCGACCAAAAAAGTGATTTAGCGCCATAGACCCACGACCCAATTCACGTTCCACCAGCGCAAATTCCAGATGGTTCAGACCCGCGCCACCAACTGATTCAGGAAAATTACAGGCATAAAACCCTAAATCGATGGTCTTTTGCTTAATATCTTGGGCGATTTCATGAGGAACCTCACCTGTGCGTTCAACCAAATCTTCGTGCGGATAGATTTCGTTTTCGACAAAACTACGGACCGTGTTAACGATCATCTCTTGTTCTTCGGTCAATCCGAAATTCATGGGGCCTCCGTCTATGGCAAATTTTCAGCCATTTTTACACGATTCTAGCGATCTACTATCCCAAATACGACGCGGATCAGGTCAATTCAGGAAGCTTAAGATTGGTCAACCAATCAGGATCCATCTCGGGCACTGATGACAACAACAGATCGGTGTATGGATCATGTGGCGGCTGGAACACCGCATCCTTGGTCCCTTGTTCAACAACACGGCCCAATTGCATGACAACGACATGATCCGATATTGCGCGCACTGTTGAAATATCATGAGTAATGAACAGATAACTTAGATTAAGTTCAGTCTGTAACCGCATCAAAAGTTTTAATATTCCCTCTTGAACAATCTGATCTAATGCGGACGTTACTTCGTCACATATGATTAACTCAGGCTCTGCGGCAAGCGCACGCGCAATACAGATCCTTTGCTTTTGACCGCCTGATAATTCACTGGGCAAACGATCAATAAAGCGATCGTCCAATTCGATCATTGACAACAGCTCACGCACCCGCTCTTCTTTTGCGCGTCCGGTGAGGCCCAAATAAAACTCTAGGGGACGGCCAATGATTTCGCGCACTGTTTGGCGCGGGTTCATCGCTGTATCAGCCATCTGATAAATCATTTGGATACGTTTTTTTTGATCTTTGTTGCGATCATTCAATTTTGCTGGCAATGACATGCCTTGATATTCGACGACGCCATCGCGCTGTGGCAGCAGACCGGTTATAACGCGCGCAACGGTGGATTTACCTGAACCAGACTCGCCCACCACCGAGACAGTAGAACCGCGCGGCACATCGATCGACACATTATGCAGCACGGGTACTTTTCCATAAGATGCCGAAACATTTTTTACCGACAAGATATTGTCTTGCTTGGGCCGTTCCTCTTTTTGAAGCGCACGCACCGACCAAAGCGATTTGGTATAATCCTCTTTCGGAGCGGCCAACATTGTGCGCGTATCGGCCTCTTCTACTTCTTGGCCATAACGAAGCACTTTGATCACATCGGCCATTTGCGCGACAACGGCGAGGTCATGCGTAATATATATTGCGGCCGTGTTGAATTCTTCGACAATTTTGCGCATTGCGCGCAGCACCTCGACCTGCGTCGTCACGTCAAGCGCGGTGGTCGGTTCGTCAAAGATTATCAAATCCGGCCGCGGTGACATCGCCATGGCGGTCATAACCCGCTGTAACTGTCCCCCAGACACCTGATGTGGATAACGATCGCCAATCGTGTCAGCATGTGGCAGGTTAAGTGCCCCATAAAGTGTGCGTGCATCTGCCTTTGCTTCGGCTTCAGATGAAATTCCAAACCGTACTGTCGACGCAACAGTTTGATCTATTAAACGATGTGCAGGGTTGAAGGACGCAGCTGCCGATTGGGCAACATATGTCATGCGATTGCCCCAATATTTACGTTTTTCGGCATCAGAAAGCTTGGCTAAGTCAACGCCGTCAAAAACGATTGAACCATCTGTTATCTGACATCCTGGTTGGGTAAATCCCATCGCGGCCAATCCTAAAGTGGATTTACCCGCACCAGATTCACCAATCAATCCCATCACCTGACCGCGGCGCAAGGTAAGGTCGACCCCCTTGATAATAGGGTGCCACTTTTCATCTGACCAACCTTGGATCTTAAGACCTTTGATATCTAGCAAAATATCATTCATTTTGGGGTATCCTTAATTCCGCTGGTATGATGCAAGAACCAATCAACAACAAAGTTCACAGCAACCGTCAAAAGCGCGATTGCGGACGCCGGCAACAATGGGGTTAATCCCGCCTTGATATCGTATTGGGCAAATTGAATGAGCGATGCATTTTCGCGCACCATTGATCCCCAGTCCGCAGTGGGCGGTTGAATCCCAACCCCCAGGAATGACAGGGCCGCAATCGTCAAAAACACAAAGCAAAAGCGCAATCCAAATTCGGCGACCAAGGGTGGCATGATGTTTGGTAGGATTTCGCGCCGCATAACCCAACCTAGTCCTTCACCACGCAAACGTGCCGCTTCGACATATTCCATCACCACGACGTTGACAGCAACCGAACGTGTCAAGCGGAACACCCGCGTCGCATCCAATACCGCAATAATTATAATCAAGTTTATCGCGGATGACCCAAAAATTGACAACAAGACCAGCGCAAAAATTAGGCTGGGTATCGCCATGAGCACGTCAACCCCGCGGCTGAGCAATTGGTCCAGATAGGACCGATTAATTGCTGCGACCAAACCAAGCCCGCCACCGATAATAAACGACAACAGCGTCGTCGCCAATGCAATGCCAACCGTATTGCGCGCGCCATAAATTAAGCGTGACAAGATATCACGACCGATCTGGTCGGTGCCAAAGACATGGGTTGCATCCCAGGGTGCAAAAGGTACGGCAAATACCTCTGCCTCGCCATAGGGCGCGATCCAAGGTGCAAACAGGCCCAGAATGACGTAAAACAGGATCACGATCATGCCAAACCGGGCCGTCCATGGTGATTTGCCAAGGGTAAGCTTGACGCGATCCCAGCGGCTGCGTTCTGAGACAAAGGCTGTTTTTTCATTAGCAGCAGAATAGTTTTGTGGTGTCTGTGTCATTTTGGATGCAACAATTTTGGATTGGTGACGATACCGATGATGTCAGCAATCAAGTTCAGGATAATATAGGTGGCGGCAAAAATTAGCGCGCACGCTTGGACAACCGGAATGTCACGGCTGGACACCGCATCGACCATCAACTGTCCGACGCCAGGATAGACAAAGACCACCTCGACCACGACAACCCCAACCACAAGATATGCAAGGTTAAATGCAATAACCGTTGCAATCGGCGCCCATGCATTCGGTAAGGCATGTTTTAGGATGACTTCGCGCTGAGACGCGCCAGACAAACGCGCCATTTGAATATACGGGCTTGCCAATAGGTTGATGATCGCAGCACGCGTCATGCGCATCATATGTGCCACAATAACCAAGGTCAGAGTGAGCGCAGGCATCGCGCTTCTGTATAGGCGGTCTAACAAATCTGCATCTGGGCTGATGTTAGAAAGTGATGGAAAAATCGGCCACAAGGACGTCAGAACCAAAATCAGAATATACGCCACAAAAAATTCAGGGAACGAAATCGTGGTCAAGGTCATAGCGTTGACCACGCGATCATAAATTGAATTGCGATAGAGCGCAGCAGATATTCCCAAAAACAACGCCAAAGGCACAGCAATAACCGCGGTAAATGATGCCAAAAACATCGTATTCCACAAGCGCGGACCAATAAGATCAACCACAGGGCGCGAGCGATCGACACCGGATGACGAACGCCCCGAAAATGAATTGCCGAGATCGCCTTGCACGGCCCCTGCGATCCAATCAACATACCGCAAAACTGCAGGTTTATCCAAACCCAGTTCACGCCGGAACGCGGCCACAGTGTCTTCGGTTGCAGCTTGTCCCAACACGGCCTCGCCGAAATCCCCCGGCAACAGTTCAATCGCAGCAAAAATAATTATCGAGACAATAAACAACGTGACAAGCCCAAGACCAAGTCGTTGGACGACAGTTTTTAATACAGGATGCAAATTATCACCTATTTAGCGTAGGTTAATTGGATCAGAGGCACCCAGTGGGTGCCCCTGAAATCGACATGGGTTTAGACGAACCACCAACGTTCGTTGGCTTTGTTACCGTCATTTTCCCAGTTGCCAGCGATTGGACCGTGCCCAATCTTTTTAGAAACCGCCATAATGTGGTTGGCGAACATCGGACAGATTGTGCCACCATCATCGTGGATAAGTGCCTGACATTCAGCATACATCGTTGCACGTTTGTCATTATCCAACTCAGCACGGGCAGCTTTGACCAAGCCATTGAATTTATTGGCTGCGTCAGTGCCCTTCCATGCGGTATCGTTCCATTCTGTGTCGTCTGTGTACGCCGCAGAGAACATCCAATCTTCGGTTGGTCGACCGCCCCAATAACATGCGGACCAGCCTTTTTTGTTCCAAACGTTGGACCAGTAACCGTCACTTGGTTCACGGACGACTTCGATCTGGATGCC
>RFZH01000058.1 GCA_009920815.1 Paracoccaceae bacterium | reverse complement strand
AAAGCAAACCCATCCGGTGCGCCGTTTTGAATACCGTTCATCGGCGCATTCCAGACATAGTAATCATAGGTATCGTCGGACGAGGTCAGTTCAAATCCAAATGTGCCAGCGGTGATCACATTGTAAATGCTGTGATATCCCTCTTTGCCGTTATACAACAGCAAAGCAAGGTCAGAAACGTCATAACCGTTTTGCACTCTGATCTCGACAAATTCGTCATTATCCATCCCCACATCATCATAGTGAATTTCGTTGATGCGCGGCGCGGCAACGATTTCGGTGCTGTCGTTTACGGTGACCGAGATTGTTTTTGTCGCCGTTGCCATCACCGGGTGCTTCGAAATTGGGGGCGTCAATAAAGGACAAGGTCTGTTTTTGCGTATCGTATTCAAATAACGCGCCATCCCCTAGGTCAGCGATCTGTACTGTCACCTCTTCCCATTCAGGATCGCGGACATTGATATCGGTCACATGTGTTGTGTTTTCCCAAACCTCGATCGTCGATGCAGCTTGGATCACCGGGGCGTCATTGACACCGATCACGGTCACAGTCACTTGGCCTGAATGGGTTTTTCCAGATGAATCAACCACTGTATATCTGAATTGATCCTGAATTTTGGCATCTTGGATCAGATCATCAAACGCCCCGTCGATATGATAAATCAATTGGCCGTTCACTATTTCCAAATCAATCCCATAAGAGGAAGAGCTGTCGATTTCTGTAATCGCCATGCCCAACCCATCGGGATTGATGTCATTCTCAAACAAGTGTTCTAACGAAAAAACCAAGGAATGATCTGCATATGTTTCAAAACTATCTGCGACGACCTCTGCTTCGGTTGGGCGCCCATCAAGATAGATGAGTTTATCGTCCTTTTGGAAATAGATTGCTTCTACACCGGATAAATGATCCGTGCCGCGATCCGCCGCCGAAGAGAGAGCTGTAACTTTCCATTGATCGTCCAGCTTTTGCGATAGGATGTAATCTTCGAAACTGCCCGCATAAACGGCGATGTCAAAGCCGTCGCCGCCCGACAAGGTGTCGTTTCCACGCCCCCCATCCAAGATGTCATCCCCTGCACCACCGTAAAGAATATCGCGCCCGTTTCCGCCTGATAGCGTGTCCGCGCCCGCCCCGCCAAAGAGTTTATCACGGCCCTTGCCGCCGTTTAGCACATCATTGCCGTCTTCGCCATAAAGCGTGTCTTGGCGACGGCCCCCATAGATGATGTCATTGCCCGCACCCGCATAAACAGTGTCGCGGCCCCCATTTGCAAAGACCGTATCGTCGCCGTCGCCGGTTCGGATTGTCGACCATCGCGAAGAGGCAAAGATAAAATCATCCGCGTCCGTGCCTAAATACCAATGTACTGAATTGCCCATTTCGCATTCCTTTCATGCCATTCCTGACAAGACATGAAAGCAAATGGTTTACGAATGGTTACCAGATAAGGTTTTAACGAACTTTTAAGGTCGCAAGCCCGATCATCGCAAGAATAAGCGCGATAATCCAAAATCGAATAACGATCTGCGGTTCGGCCCAGCCCTTTTTTTCAAAATGATGATGAATGGGCGCCATAAGAAAAACACGCTTTCCGGTGCGTTTGAAATACAAGACCTGAATGATAACCGACAGTGCTTCGACGACAAACAAACCGCCGACTATGGCCAAAACGATTTCGTGTTTGGTTGCAACCGCAATGGCTCCTAATGCGCCGCCCAGTGCCAAAGACCCTGTATCGCCCATGAACACAGCCGCGGGGGGGGCATTGTACCACAAAAAGCCCATTCCGCCGCCAATCAACGCCGCACAGAAAATCAAAATTTCGCCTGTTCCCGGCACATAGTGCACGTCCAAATATTCGGTAAAGTCCGACCGGCCGACCGCATAGGCAATCACACCCAACGCACCAGCCGCAATCATCACAGGCATAATTGCCAAACCGTCCAATCCATCGGTCAGGTTGACCGCATTTGCCGCACCAACGATCACGACCATCGCGAAAGGAATAAACAAAACGCCCAGATTGATCAGCGTGTCCTTAAACACAGGCAGCGCCAGTTGGTATTGTAACGGATCAGGATGATGTGTTGCCGCGACATAGGCTGCAATACCCGAGATTAAGAACCCAAGGCCCAAGCGCACTTTTCCCGGAACACCGGCAGTATTTTGTTTGGACACTTTCGCATAATCATCCGCAAACCCGATCAACCCAAACGACAGGGTGACCAAAAGGACAATCCAGACAAAAACGTTATCCAAGCGCGCCCACAACAGCGTCGATGTGACCAGCGCGGACAAGATCAACAATCCGCCCATCGTGGGCGTGCCCGCTTTGACAAAATGGCCTTCTGGGCCATCACTGCGGATCGGTTGGCCTTTGCCTTGGCGACGACGCAAAACGTTGATCAGGGGTTGACCAAAGATAAATCCAAAAACAAGTGCGGTGAAAAAGGCCGCCCCCGCACGAAAGGTGATATAGCGAAATAAGTTGAAAACGTCGCCGCCGTCAGAAAGTGCTGTAAGCCAATAAAACATATCTGTCCCCTAATCTGTCAGCGCCGCATGGCTCATATTTTTGATTGCGTCAACCACCTTACGCATTCCAATGCTCAATGACGCTTTTAACAGCACACAATCGCCCGCAGTGATCAGGTCTGAAACGGCCGTTGCCATCTGATCTGACGTTTCACAGTGTAGACCACGTTTGTGGGCAGGCAGCGCCGCATGCAGATGGGACATCAGCAAACCGACCGTATGAATTTGATCAACCGTGGCAAGCTCTGGCCATGTTGCGATATCCACATGGGCCGCAACTTCTGTCTCTCCCAATTCCCGCATGTCGCCCAAAATCGCAATCCGTCGCGTCGCCTCTGCGCCCGCCAAAACTGCAACAGCGGCGCGCAGTGATGTTGGATTGGCATTATAGGCATCGTCAATCAGGTCAATCTGCCCATGCGGCAGCGTAACGATTTCCCGCGCACCGCGCCCCACAACAGGCACCCATTTTGAAATATCGCGCGCGGCACGCGCAACATCACCACCCGCCAACGCCACACAGGCCAAAGCCCCCAAAGCATTCATTGCAAAATGCTGACCTGCTGATTGGATGCAAAGCTCATACACCTGTCCAGCAATCAACACAGCGACGTCAGATTTATTCCCAGTAACTTTTACCGTTAAAAGCTTTGCAAAATCAGAATTTTGACCAAACCAATTGACCTGAACGCCTGCGTTATGGGCATAGTGATCCAGCTGTGGTGTGGTTGGAATATCTTGATTAAAGACCGCAACCCCCTGTGCGACCAAGCCATCGATGATCGACGCTTTTTCAACAGCAATCTTTTCAACACTTTCAAAAGCTGCCAAATGCGCCGCCGCGACTGTGGTCACCATCGCGACATGCGGCTGGGCAATGCACGACAAGGGCGCAATTTCGCCAGGATGGTTCATTCCAATTTCGATGACGGCAAAGTCAGTTTCTGCCGGCATGCGCGCCAAAGTCAACGGCACGCCCCAGTGGTTGTTATAGCTGGCAACCGAAGCATGCGTGCGCCCCTGTTCTTGGAGCATGTCACGCAGCATTTCCTTGGTCGAGGTTTTGCCAACCGACCCCGTGACCGCGATCACACGCGCCGCTGTGCGCGCCCGTGCGGCGCGGCCTAAATCCTCAAGGGCGGCTTGAACATCGGCCACAATCAACAAGGGGGCTGTTTCATCCAAACCTTCGGGGATGTGATCCACCAAGGCTGCTGCGGCCCCTTGGGCCAAAGCCTGCGCAACAAATTCGTGACCGTCCCGCGCGGCTTTCAGGGCAACAAACAGATCGCCCTTTTCCAAGGTACGGGTATCAATCGAGACGCCGGTCGCAGACCATGTTTGTGTTGAACGGCCCGAAGTTGCGCGGGTTGCATCGTCTGAAGTCCACAAGATCATCTAAATTATTCCATCCAAAGCCGCGACCGCAACAGAGGCCTGTTCCACATCATCAAAGGGCAAAATATCCTGCCCTACAATTTGACCGGTTTCATGACCTTTGCCTGTGATCAACAAACCGTCGCCCGGTTCCAGCATGTGAACCGCACGCAAAATCGCTTCGGCGCGATCACCGACCTCGATAATGGTGTCGTATCCTTGCGCCCCCGCTATGACTTGGGCCCGAATATCGGCGGGATCTTCGGTGCGTGGATTGTCGTCTGTCACAATGACGAAATCAGCGTGCTGCACCGCGGCTTGGGCCATCAAGGGGCGTTTGGTTTTGTCGCGGTCCCCACCTGCGCCGATGATGGCGATCAAGCGGCCGATCACATGCGGTCGAAACGCAGAAATTGCCGTTTCCACTGCATCAGGCGTGTGCGCATAATCAACAAAAACCGAAGCACCGTTCGCCCGTGTTGCCGCGAATTGCATGCGTCCACGCACAGTAACCAAATGTTCAAACGTATCAAAGACGTGATCAGGCTCTGCCCCCGCCGCAATAACCAATGCGGCCGCCATCAAGACATTTTCAGCCTGAAACCCACCAATCAGGTTCAAACGTTTGACATAAGTCTTGCCCTTGAAACTGAACCGAAGGGTTTGACCAGTTGCATCAAATCTTTGATCTAGAATGCACAGATCGTTCGCGGCATTGGCGCCAATTGTCAAAAGCTGATAGCCCAACATATCAAGGTCAGACGCATAGAGGCTAAGCTTAGGATCATCTGTGTTAATGACCGCTGTTGCATCCATGGGCAAAAGCTTTTCAAACAAACGCGCTTTGGCCGCGAAATAGTCTTCGAAACTGTGGTGATAATCCAGATGATCTTGGGTAAAGTTGGTAAAGCCTGCCGCAACCAATGCCACCCCTTCCAAACGGCGCTGGTCAAGACCGTGGCTTGACGCTTCCATCGCGGCATGGGTGACGCCATGATCGGCGGCCTGTTTCAAAATGGAATGCAATGTGATCGGATCGGGCGTTGTGTGATGCAATGGGTGCGTCCAATCGCCCTCGACGCCTGTGGTGCCAATATTTACAGCACTCAGTTCAAGTTCATTCCAGATCTGACGACAAAAGGTCGACACAGAGGTTTTGCCATTGGTTCCGGTGACAGCGACCATGGTTTCGGGCTGCGCCCCAAAATACAGTGCCGCTGCGCGCGACAAGGCGGCGCGCACATCTGTTGTAACGATCACGGGAAAGGATGGGTCCAGCACCGTCTTAAGTGTCGACGCCCCATCGGGGTCGGTCAAAATCGCGGCTGCACCGGCCTCGACTGCGTCAAGGGCAAATCGCGCACCATGAACATTCGTCCCGGGCAAAGCCCCGAACAGATCGCCCTTTTTCACCGCACGATTGTCAATCGCAATCCCCGAAACGACAACATGCGTGTATGCGGCAAACCCCAACTCGCCCAGCGTTTTGTTTTGGTTGCCCATGATGCGTCCCTTTAGGCGGCCAAATCACAGCCGCAAATCAATTCCAATTCACCTTGGTTATATCAGCCGCGTCGGGGTTTTCAACAACAGGACGCACACCCAAAAGTGGCGCAATGCGACCAATAATTTCCGCAGCGATCGGTACGGCGGTCCAGCCGGCTGTGCGGCGTGGTTCTGAACCTGTGGTATCCTCTGCTTCATCAAGAGAGACGACCAATACATATTTAGGATCATTTGCCGGAAAAACAGATGCGAATGTTGCGATAACCTTGTCTTTTTCATAGCGGCCCGTGGCGCTGGGTTTATCGGCCGTTCCGGTTTTTCCAGCGACAGGATATCCGACAACCTCGCCCATTGAGGCGGTGCCATTGGTGACCACGCCACGCAGCATACGCATCGCGTTTCGCGCCGTTTTTTCTGACATCACGCGGTCGCCCAATCTGGGCTGTGTTTGCTTGATCAATGTTGGCTGCACCGCATAACCACCATTCGCGATAGCAGCATAGCCTCCGGCAAGATGTAAAGGTGTCGCAGACAGGCCATGACCATAAGAAATCGTCATTGCCGACAGCTCTGACCATTTCGGCGGCAACAGAGGCTTGCCTCCGCTCGCTTCGATCATTTCCAATGGAATTTCTTTGGTAAACCCAAGATTTGCCAAGAACTCTTGCTGACGCTCTGCACCGATCATCTGTGCAATCCGCGCTGTGCCAATGTTCGATGACTTTGTAATCACTTCCCATACGGGTAATTTCGCGCCATAGTCGTGGAAATCTCTGATCTTGAACTTACCCCAGCGGATAGGACCACGGGTATCCACCATCGTCGTTGGCGCAACCAATCCCAATTCCATGGCCTGTGCGACTGTGAAAATTTTGAACGTTGATCCCAGCTCATAGACCCCCTGCACCGCGCGGTTAAACAACGGACTGTCAGAAGGCTTGCCCTGAACCGGTGGGCGTGGTCTATGGTTTGGATCAAAATCAGGCAAAGACGCCAGCGACACCAATTCGCCGGTCTCGACATCCATCAAAATAGCCGAAGCGCCACGGGCATTTAACAGCTTCATCCCACCATACAGCACCTGTTCAACGGCCGCCTGAACGGATAGATCAATAGACAACGCCAACGCTTGACCAGATTGCGCAGGATCACGCAGACGATCATCAAATGTTTTCTCGACGCCGGCGACACCAATTAATTCGGCCGCGTCCACCCCTTCACGGCCAAAGCTGGCACCACCCAAAATATGTGCTGCAAGCTTGCCATTGGGATAAAGCCGCATTTCTCGCGGACCAAAGCGCAAACCAGGATCACCGATATCATGCACCGCTTGAACCTGATCAGGGGATAATTTTTTCTTAATCCACATGAACTTGCGGTTGCCGGTAAAATCTTTGATCAGCTTTTCCGCCTTAAGATCAGGAAATACCAAGGCCAATTGATTGGCGGTGTATTCGGGGTCAACCAAATGTTCCGTTTCCACGTAAAGCGCATAGGTATCCATATTGGTCGCCAAGATGCGTCCTTTGCGGTCCACAATATCCGCGCGCTGCGCGATGATTGAGGACCCCGTTGACACGGCCCGCGGCTCTGATGGTTCGGCCGCAGACAACATCCCCATGCGCAAGCCGACCACAGAATAAAGACCGATAAAAATAGCGGCCAAGACCAATAGGCGGCTTTGCGCGCGCAAACGGGCGTCTTCGCGCACCTCTTCGTGGCGTCGGCGAATATTTTCGCGTTCGATGCTTTCGGTATTTTCCCCACGCGCCCGTGCCGGCAAGATACGGCTGAGTGGACGAAGCGGTATGCGCAAGCTGTTACCCGTCATTATTGTGCCCCCCGCTCGGCGACCTCGATCGCATCAATGCTGCGCAGATCGAATTTGAAATCGCTTGGGAAATCGACTTGACCGATTTCACCAAAGTTTTCAGCCCGCAACGGGGCAAGTTGAAGCTGTGTGAAATATTGATTGGACAGATTGATCAGACGATCAGGGCGATTCAAAAAGGCCCATTCCGCCCGCAACACCGACAAACGCGACCGAGCCGCGCCAATGTCAGCCTGCAGCTTTTCGGTGCGCGCAATCGCCGCTTGGGTTTTGATATTTTCCTGATAGGCCCAATAGGCCAAGCCCATCACAATCACCACTGTCAATAGACCAAACACACTACGCATTACCGTTTCCTCTTTACCACCGGCATTGAGATTTCGTTCGCCGCGACATCCGTCCCCGCCGCAACAGATGTGCGCCGCGCGATACGCAACTTGGCCGATCTTGCGCGGGGATTTTCCAACAATTCCTGGTCATCCGGCGCAACAGCCTTGCGGGTGACCAATTCAAATTGGGCATCGGGTGCATTCATATCTGGCGCATAGCGGTTAACAGATTTGGCTTTGCCCGCGCGCATCTGCATGAACCGTTTCACCATGCGATCCTCGATAGAATGAAAGGTGACTACCACCAACATTCCGCCCGGTTTTAACGCGCGTTCTGCGGCCAGCATACCGTTATACAATTCGCCATATTCATCATTCACCGCGATGCGCAATGCCTGAAAACTGCGTGTTGCCGCATGACTTTGCCCCGGTTTTGTGCGTGGCAAAGATTTTTCGATCACATCCGCCAAATCAAGGGTCGTTTCAAACGGCGTTGCCTCACGACGTTTTACAATCGCGCGTGCGATGCGGCGGCTGGCCCGTTCTTCGCCATATAGATACAATGTGTCGGCCAGTTCTTCCTCGGATAGGGTGTTCACCAAATCCGCTGCACTTGGGCCAGATTGGCTCATCCGCATGTCCAAAGGGCCGTCTTTTATAAAAGAAAATCCGCGTTCGGCCTGATCCAACTGCATCGACGAGACACCCAGATCCAAGACAACACCGTCCAAATCGTGGGCATATGTATCCAACTTGGAAAAGACGCCCTGAACCATGCGCAAACGATCCCCATAGGCATCGGCCCAGCGCTGTGCCATGTCAAAAACCATCGGATCGCGGTCAACCGCATACACAACATCTGCGCCATGCTCTAACAAGGCGCGCGTATAGCCGCCGGCCCCAAAGGTTCCATCAAGCCATACCCCAGAAATCGGTGCGCATTGCGCCAAAATTGGACGTAATAAAACAGGAATGTGGGGGGCGGCTTGGGGCGTCGTGTGATCACCGCGCGTCATGACGCAACCCCGCCCCCATCAAGAAAGCTGAGGGGATCAAAGTCTTGGGGCAATTCATTCAGCCAGTTTTCGGTCTGCGCCTGATCTTGTTCGTAGGTCTCGGGGTTCCAGATTTGGAATGTGTCGCCGGCCGCGATAAAATAGGCCTCGGATGAAATATCTATTTTCTGCCGCAGCTTGGCAGGCAACACCAAACGACCCGTTTCATCAATAGATGTGGGAAAGGATTGACCATGGAACAACCGCTCCAAAGTTTTGCGCCCAATGGACCCGCGCGGCAAAGCGCCGATTTTTTGATCAACCTCTTCGATCGCCTCGATGGTATAGCATTCCAGGTATTTCTTGCGGCTATCGCCATAAACAATGACCAATTCGGGGGGTAAGCCCTCTTTCCAGTTCGGGTCGCACGCCTCGATCACACGACGAAACAGGGCTGGGATTGATACCCGCCCTTTGCTGTCCACTTTATGCAGACCTTCGCCTCTAAACCGTCGCGCCACTACTCTGGCCATCCTCTGTTTTTCACCGTTTGAAATGAAACGGCGGACTGAGCTGCTGCCACTGCCCAATCCGCCGAACTCATCCCAACGTGTGGGTCCGTCCAACTACGCACGCACCTGGGGAAGGTTACTGCTCGCTCGCGCGTCGGATCTTTGCAATTCGATGAAAGCGGGGCCTGTATGAAACCTGACTTTGGGATCTAGGGTCTTTGCGCCCTTTTATTCCCGTTCTCATCATGGGTCATTGATGCCATGAGGGTCAGCACAAATCAAGAGAATTTTGGGAAATTATGGGAATAAATGGAAAAATATATCCCAGCACGATCACAAGATACTGGATATGACCCAATCAAAAAACAACATATAGATAATTTGAAATGTTATTTATCTATATATTGTCAAAAATAACCTTACTGATGTGACCCATGATTTCCCAAGTTTTGAACCAATTCAGCGCAACTTCTCTGTTCTTTATGCCCAAATCCATAAAACATTATGCACAATAGCCCCCATTTCCGTAGGTGATTCGCAAATTGTTAGAGATTGACCCATGAATTCCCATATCGTTTTTCGGCACCGGTTCCAAAAACCTACAAATCCTGCACATGAATCGTCTTGATTTTTGAAATCCACCGCGTTAGGCGATAGACACTTCGGTTCGGGCTTTACGTCCGATGAAAAGGGAATGTGGTGAGGGTCCGCCCAAATCCACAACTGCCCCCGCAACTGTGAGCGGAGAGCGATGCAGGTAAATGCCACTGTGGGTCACACCACGGGAAGGCCCAGCAAAGCCGAGACCCGCGAGTCAGGAGACCTGCCGAGGTGATCACCCTTTCTGATCGCGGGGTGCGTGTCAGATTACGGTCTTTCCGTTGCGGTGACATTTCAACCGTCGGAGGATTGTGGTATCGTCTGGCCTTACTGACACAGCAATTGGTGCGACAGGCGCGTCAGTATCTGTTGCAAACGAAGATGACCTTGCCACCACGACTTTGGCGTCGGAGACCCTGAATTTTCTGCCCGGCGTGAGCATGGTACAAGAAGGCGGCTTGGGATCACTTGGTAGCATTCGCATTCGCGGTCTTAGTCAACGTTACGTAAGTGTGATGGTTGACGGTATGGACGTCACCGATCCTGCTGGTACTCAGGTTGCCTATGATTTTGGCGGTCTAAGCGGCATGGGATTTTCCCAAGTTGAAGTGATCAAAGGATCCCAATCCGCGATCCACGGATCCGAAGCAGTTGCGGGTGCAATCAACCTGCGCACCTTGTCGTCAAATGACATTGGCGAACGAACAACTGCCCAAGTTGAAGTTGGATCAAACAACACGCGCTCGGCTGGCATTAAATACCAAAATATCACGGAAACAGGCAAACTTGGCTTTGCTTTTAACAGCTTGAAAACAGACGGCTTTTCAGCGATGTCGAGCGGCGTCGGTAAAAAGGAAAAAGATCCATATTCTGGGACACAGATGCGCATCGCGTTGGAGCACAACGTGTCAGACAACGTGACATTGACATTCAACACGGTGTCTAGCCACGAAGATTTCAAATATGACGGCTTTGACCCGCTCGCCGATTACACCGAACGTAATACGAATGTTGCAAAACTTGGTGTGCGCGTAAAAACAGGGGCACTCACTCATACATTCGAAACCACCAAAGGCGAATTTTTGCGCGAATATTACTGGGGCAATTACAACAGTACACGTGACACACTTCGGTATTTAGCAAACTATGAAATCGCAAACGGTAACTTCGCAGTTGGCGCACAAACCACAACAGAAGACATCGATGCAGCTGGCACTGTCGGCGCAGACAAAGAAACCGCATACTTCGCAGAAATTAACTACGCGCTTTCCAATGCACTAGATCTATCCGCAGCGATCCGCAAAACAGACTCTGACGATTTTGGATCAAACACATCTTATCGCATCGCCACAGTTTACAAGGTTGCGGACGATCTCACAGTGCGTGCGATGGCATCCACAGGGTTCCGTGCGCCATCCCTTTACGAACGTTTTGGGTGGGGTGGCAATGCAGCTTTGGCACCTGAAAAAAGCACAAGCCAAGAAATTGGTATCGAAAAACGTTTCGGTACAGACACAATCGTCAGCGCGACAGTGTTCCAGTCCGAAGTTGAAAACGTCATCGATTATGTAAACTCGGCCTATACACAAACCGACGACAAAAATAAAACCAGTGGGATTGAATTGGCGGCGTCAACAAAAGTAAATGACATTCTTACACTGGACTTTGGATATACACACACCGAGTCCAAAACAGGCGCGACAAAAGCTGCCCGCGTTCCCTCCGACAAATATACCTTGGGCGTGACTGCTCAGATCAATGAAAAAACATCGGTTTCCTTCAAGGCAATGCACGTCGCAGGTTACAATGATGTGGTTTCAGGCACATTGACCCCGATGCCCGACTACACGGTCGTGAACGCA
>RFZH01000057.1 GCA_009920815.1 Paracoccaceae bacterium | reverse complement strand
GTTAGAGTTCGATAGTGTGCACGGCAGATGGAACGCGGACATTCGTTATGATGACCACTCCATCAAAATAAATGATCAGCGCATTCCAATATTTTGTGAAAAAACACTGGACCGATTGCCACTGGGGTCTGTTGATGTGGTCATAGATTGCACGGGTTTTTATAAATCAGCACAAAAACTTCAAGGCTATTTTGATGCTGGTGTGAAAAAGGTTGTGGTTTCTGCACCAGTCAAAGATGGCAACGCGGCGAACATTGTCTATGGCGTAAACAATGAGGTATATGATGCGGGTACGCAAAACATTATCACCGCAGCAAGTTGTACAACGAATTGTCTGGCACCTGTGGTAAAGGTCATTCACGAAGGTTTCGGGATCAGGCACGGATCGATTACAACCATTCACGACGTAACCAACACACAGACCATTGTTGATCGTCCTGCCAAGGATTTGCGTCGCGCCCGCTCGGCGCTCAATTCGCTTATTCCCACAACAACCGGATCAGCAACAGCGATCACCTTGATCTATCCAGAGTTGGCTGGAAAGTTAAACGGGCATGCCGTGCGTGTACCTTTGTTGAACGCATCTTTGACGGATTGTGTGTTCGAGGTCGAAACACCAACAACTGTCGAAGCCGTGAATGCACTGTTCAAAGAGGCCGCCCAAGGTTCGTTACGCGGCATCTTAGGTTATGAGGAACGACCACTTGTCTCTTCTGACTATGTCAATGATACCCGTTCGACAATCATAGATGCACTGTCAACAATGGTGATCAATGAAACCCAAGTCAAAATCTATGCATGGTATGATAATGAAATGGGTTATGCTTATCGCTTGGTCGACGTTGCTAAAATGGTGATTGCTCAACTTTCACGATGAAACCTGCTCTTACTGCTTATATTGGTGTTTCTGCCGCATATTGGTCGTTCATGTTAACGGACGGTGCTTTGCGTATGTTGGTCTTGTTCCATTTCCATGGGTTAGGCTATAGTGCGATCGAGTTGGCGTTTTTGTTTTTACTTTATGAAGTCGCAGGAATTATCACCAATTTATCCGCGGGTTGGATTGCCGCGCGATTTGGTTTGGCCTCCACGCTTTTCGCAGGCCTGATTTTACAGATTGTTGCTCTAGTAATGTTGGTCCCTTTCGCGGACCAAGCTGGCATTGCATTGTCCCTATTTTATGTAATGTGTGCCCAAGGCCTATCCGGAGTAGCGAAAGACCTCACAAAAATGAGCGCTAAGTCTTCGATAAAATCGCTTGTTCCTGATCAGGATGGACAACTGTTCAGGTGGGTCGCGCTGTTGACCGGCGCCAAAAATGCGATCAAGGGATTGGGCTTCTTTGTGGGCGCCGCATTATTGGCGAGTATCGGGTTTAAAGCATCGCTAGCGAGTATGGCAGCAGCGCTTACCATAATTTTTCTGTTGCTCATGTTCAAACTGCCCCGCGCCCTTCCGCAGGGAAAAAAGGATGCAAAGTTTAAGGATGTTTTTTCACAGAATTCCCACGTGAACTGGCTGTCTTTGGCGCGTGTCTTTTTATTCGCCGGGCGTGATGTTTGGTTCGTCGTCGCCTTGCCTATTTTCCTGTTTACGCAGGTTTATGCGATATTGGGTGTAAAGACTGACGCATTCTTTGCGGTTGGTGCGTTCATGGCAATCTGGGTCATTGGGTATGGCTACGTCCAGGCGCGTGCGCCAAAATGGCTAGGTGCGGATGTAAAGGCGTCTCATAGGCTGGTGGGCATGGCCGCGCCCTGGGCATTTGCGCTTGCGTCATTACAGCTATTCCTAGGAGGCTGGGTTGCCGTTGATCCAAACCCATCCTTGTTGTTGATCTGCCTTGGCCTTTTTGCATTTGGTGGTGTTTTTGCGATCAATTCGTCCCTACATTCCTATTTGATCATTGCATTTGCCGGTGCCGGCCGCACGTCGTTGGATGTTGGGTTCTATTATATGGCAAACGCTGCTGGTCGTTTTGTTGGCACACTTGCATCGGGAATCTGCTATTATTACGGTGGGCTTGCACCTAGCTTGTTGCTATCTGGTCTTTTTGTGCTGGTGAGCGCTTTGGCTGCGCGCAAATTAAACCATTAACTTGATCTGGTTTTATTGGCAGAGTGGATTGCCCATCCCTAGTCTTTATGGCAATAAAGGGCAAATGGGACCAACAAAGGTTTTAGAAATGACTGACTACGCCGCACGACGCACAATGATGGTAGATACGCAGGTTCGCCCATCAGACGTGACCAAATTTCACATCATTGACGCAATGCTTTCAGTTCCCCGCGAACAGTTTGTTCCCCGCGATCGGCGCGAAGCAGCCTATGTTGGTGAAAATGTCGATCTCGGCGCTGGTCGCGTTGTGCTTGAACCGCGGACACTTGCCAAGATGCTAGATGCGTTGGACGTACGCAATAACGAGCTTGCTTTGGATATTGGCGCAGGCTTTGGGTATTCCTCCGCGGTTCTGTCTCGGATGGCCGAGGCGGTCGTTGCGCTTGAGGAAAGCCAGGATTGGCTAGATGAAGCCCAAGAAGCACTATCGGAATTTGGGGCGGATAACGTGATTTGCCAGCAAGGTGCCTTGGTTGACGGTGCACCTCAGCACGGTCCATATGATGTAATCATATTGCAGGGTGCTGTTGAACACTTACCAGACGCGATCATTGATCAATTAAAAGAAGGTGGACGTATGGCGTGCTTGTTCGCCGAAGGAGCGCTTGGGACCGTGAAGATCGGGTACAAGCTTGACGGAAAAATGAATTGGAGATTTTCCTTTAATGCAGGCGCGCCTGTTATTCCAGGCTACGAGCGTCATCACGCTTTCACATTATAATAATTATAAAAGGTCCTGCTCGGGCCTTTTTTTAACAATCGGAGCAGAGTTATGGCACTACATTTTAAAAAGCTGGCATTTGCGGTTGCCGCTGGCCTAATTTTGTCTGCTGGGTCTGTTTCGTCTCAGACGCTGGGATCCGCATTGACTGCGGCCTACAACAATAGTGGATTGTTAGAACAAAACCGTGCGTTATTACGCGCCGCAGACGAAGATGTTGCCCAAGCAATGTCTGCATTAAGGCCCATCGTCAATTGGAGTGCGTCTATGGAGCGTAGGCTGTCATCAACGTCTGTTGGTGCAGCTGATGCCGCGCGAACGTCACAAACCGTTACATCATTGGGCTTGGTGGCAGAGTTGACGCTTTTTGATGGCGGTGCAAACAAATATTCTGTTGAGGCTGCGAAAGAAAAGGTACTGGCGGTGCGTCAATCGCTCATCAGTGTTGAACAAGATGTCTTGTTAAATGCCATCCAAGCATACATGGACGTTCGCAGTGAAACTGAAACAGTTGCTTTGCGCCGCAATAACTTGCGCGTGATTCAAGAAGAGCTTCGCGCAGCGCAGGACCGATTTGATGTGGGTGAGGTTACAAAAACAGATGTTGCGCTCGCAGAGGCGCGTTATGCGGCGTCCAATGCGCAATTGGCGGCCGCAGTTGGCAGTCTGGAACAAGCGCGCGCAAGGTATCGTCAGGCAACTGGTGTAACTGCCGGTGTTTTATCCACGCCGCCACAAACGCCAAAATTACCTGCGACCGTGGCGCAAGCCCAATCGATCGCGTTGCGTAATCATCCGGCGTTAAAAGAACAACAACACAATATCAAGTCTGCTGAATTTTCAGTCGCTGCCACCAAGGCAAGCACGGGTCCCACACTAAAATTGCGTGGAACCCTAGGGATTTCCGATGTGTATGACACTGATACGGTTTCGCGTTCAGCAACTGTCGGGCTAAATGCGTCGGGTCCTGTTTATGCAGGTGGCCGTATTCCGTCCATCGTGCGCAAAGCAACATCGCAATTGTCAGCACAGAAGTCCGGTTTGCACGTGACGCGGCGCGCCGTTGAACAGACAACTGCAACAGCGTATGCGTTGTTGGAAATGACACGGGCAAGCCGTCAAGCCACACAAGAGCAAATTCGCGCAGCACAGGTTGCGTTTGATGGTGTCCGCGAAGAGGCCACTTTGGGGGCGCGTACCACTCTTGATGTCCTAAACGCCGAGCAAGAGTTGCTGAATGCCAAAGCTGATTTAATTGGCGCATTGGCAGATGAACAAATAGCTGCATACCGTGTGTTGGCGCAAATGGGTCAGCTGACCGTTGATCATCTAAACCTGCCTGTACAGAAATATGATCCTGTTCAGTACTTTAACCTGGTCAAAGATGCCCCAGGCACACAAAGTGAGCAAGGAAAAGCATTGGACCGCGTGTTAAAGGCGATAAACAAGTAGGGTCATTGAGATTTTTGGCGTCGAGCGTTAAACTAACAACGACTCGTGTGGGGTAGATGATGACAAATCATAGCGCAAAAAAAACGGGTGACGTTTTGTCGTCGCTAAGGCGCATCGTATCTGCCGATCCTTCAGAGCCTTTGGCACCAACAAAATCTCATGATCTTGCTGATAAGCTCATTCTATCGCCCGCTCAGCGAGTGACGCCCACGCGCCCAAATAGCACCAGTCCGATCCCGACGCTTGTCTTGTCCAATAGCCTTGAAGCAAAAGTCAGCCAGTTAGAAGATATCATTTCGCGACTGGATGACACGTGGGAACCCGACGGAACCGAAGCGCAAAATGATTATTCGGGTCAAGACAGCAAGGCGCTGGACTGGGCACGCGTCGCAGATGCGCCACGTGACGAATTTGATGTTGTCATGCAAGAATGTACCGAACAACAGCAAAAACCGCTGGCCAGCTTTGATGAAGAAGAGCTCGCCCATCTGCGTGCCATCGTTGCGCAAATTGTCCGCGATGAATTAAAGGGTCAGCTGGGCGAAAAGATAACCACAAACCTGCGAAAAATGGTGCGGCGTGAAATTGCACTTGCGTTAAAAGATACGAATATAAATTAAAAACGCGGCGCTAAGGCCGCGTTTTTAATTAATTCTATAGTGTTTATGCTGCTTCTGCTTGCATAGCTGCGTTGCGACGTTCGCTTTCTTCGCGCGACAACGCGACCGATGTACGAACACCCTTTGCCACGAACGCCATCAGGCCTTCGACAACGCGTTCATTTGGATCGATGCCCGCACAGGACAAAACTTCACGTCCATCACGCGAACGCGCCCAGCGTGCAATTTGTTCTGGGCCATTTCCGTATTTCTTGTCATCTGCAATCGCATCATCCAGCGCAGCAAGAACGACCGCCGCAAAAAGTTTGCGTGCGCGGTTGCCTTGTTCGGCGTTGAAAGCTGTTGCATCAACGAAATTGCTCATCTCGTCGTCCTTTTATCATCTACTTGTCTTTTAGGCGTGAAGGTGCTTATGCCTAAAAAAAAACGATTCGGGTAGCTTTTATTTGCAAAGCTCTTATGCGTTTTTTGCATAGCATTTAACTAAAGCACCAATATATCGTTTGCTTGCCAAGGCAAGTCTCACAATATATAGGGGCGATTAATGAAACATCAACCTTTCAAAGGGTTTTAGCTATGCCAAAAATCAACGGTAATGAAATTCGCCCAGGTAACGTATTAGAGCACGAGGGCGGCCTTTGGGCAGCTGTCAAAGTTGACCATGTGAAACCTGGAAAAGGGGGTGCATTTGCCCAAGTTGAATTGCGCAACCTGCGCAACGGAACCAAGTTGAACGAGCGTTTTCGCAGCGCGGACAAAGTCGAGCGTGTGCGCCTTGAACAAAAAGATCAACAGTTCCTGTATGAAACTGACGGGATGTTGGTGTTTATGGACACTGAGACATACGAACAAATTGAATTGCCTGCGGAATTGTTAGGTGAGCGCCGTCCATTTTTGCAAGACGGCATGACTATTGTCGTCGAATTCTATGACGAGGAAGCGCTAAACGCGACGCTGCCACAGAAGGTGACATGCAAAGTTGTTGAAACTGAGCCTGTCATCAAAGGGCAAACAGCTGCAAATAGTTTCAAGCCTGCTATTCTGGACAATGGCGTAAAAGTGATGGTGCCGCCATTCATCGCACAAGATGAAATGATCATCGTAAACACTGAGATCATGGAATATTCTGAACGAGCGTAAAATCTGTTTCAGCAAAAATCAGCGACAGGTCATAGATAACCTGCCTATAATTAGGCAGGTTTTTTTATACTATCCCGATAATGTGCCCCTTTGGGGTAATTTTGTTTGTTCTACAATTTGGTTAGAAAAACTTACCACAAAGATGGTCCAATCAGGAGAAATTAAAAATGAAAAAGAAAATCATTTGCTCGATTTTACTTACTGTTCCTGCATCTGTCAGTTTGATCATGCCCGTCGTCGCGTGGGCAGGCGGAGGAGCAGGTTAACAATCGCAATAAAGAAAATGGCCGCCAATTTGGCGGCCATTTTTATTTAAGATTTGCGGTTCATTCGGTTGTTGATTAAATCGTCAACCACTGATGGATCCGCCAATGTTGATGTGTCGCCCAACGCACCGAAATCATCTTCAGCGATCTTGCGCAGGATACGACGCATGATCTTGCCCGAGCGTGTCTTAGGCAGCCCTGGAGCCCACTGGATAAGATCTGGTGATGCAATTGGACCAATTTCTTTCCGGACCCAATTACGAAGTTCGGTACGCAATTCATCGTTTGGTTCTTCACCCGCCATCAAGGTAACATAGCAATAAATGCCTTGGCCTTTGATGTCATGAGGATATCCAACGACAGCTGATTCAGATACCTTTGGATGTGCGACAAGTGCGCTTTCGACCTCAGCCGTACCCATGCGGTGGCCAGACACGTTTATCACGTCATCGACGCGACCTGTGATCCAGTAATAGCCATCTTGGTCACGCCGGCATCCATCACCTGTGAAATAGTACCCTTTGTAATCGGCGAAATAGGTTTTCACGAACCGTTCGTGATCGCCATAAACCGTGCGCATTTGACCGGGCCAGCTGTCTTTCATGCACAAAACGCCTTCGCCTGCGGTCTCGGTGATTTCAGCGCCTGACTGTGGATCCAACAGAACAGGTTGCGCACCAAAGAATGGCGTCGTCGCAGATCCTGGCTTGGTCGCGGTCACACCGGGAAGTGGGGTCAACAGGTGACCACCCGTTTCGGTTTGCCACCACGTGTCAACGATGGGACAGTTTCCTTTGCCGACCACGTCATTATACCAATGCCATGCTTCTGGGTTGATGGGTTCGCCCACGGTGCCCAGCACTTTCAACGATGACAAATCACATTTTTCAACGAATTCTTTGCCTTGTCCCATCAATGCGCGGATTGCTGTTGGGGCAGTGTAGAATTGGTTAACTTTGTGTTTTTCGCAAACCTGCCAGAACCGCGATGCGTCGGGGTAGGTGGGGACACCTTCGAACATCAATGTGGTCGCGCCATTGGCCAAGGGGCCATAAACGATATAGCTATGACCGGTGACCCAGCCCACGTCAGCGGTACACCAGTAAATGTCGCCCTCGTGGTAATCAAAGACCAGTTCATGCGTCATTGACGCCCAAACCAAATAGCCGCCTGTTGTATGCACAACGCCCTTCGGTGCGCCTGTGGACCCAGAGGTATACAGGATGAACAGCGGATCTTCGGCGTTCATAGGCTCGGGTGCACAGTCAGCAGAGGCTTTGGCCATCGCCGCAGAATAAGAATGATCGCGTCCATCGACCATGCCGACGTCAGCGCCAGTGCGTTCCACAACCAAGGTTTGCACATCGCCACAGATTGCCAGTGCTTTGTCGACGTTGGTCTTTAATGGCGTGTTACGACCACCACGGGGTGCTTCGTCGGCCGTGACGATAAGCGATGCTTTACAGCCATCTACACGTGCTGCCAAAGCTTCGGGGGAAAAACCCGCGAACACGATTGAATGAATTGCGCCAATGCGTGCACATGCCAACATCGCATAGGCCGCCTCTGGGATCATCGGCATATAGAGCACGACGCGGTCGCCTTTGCCGACGCCCATAGATTTATAGACGTTGGCCAGTTTATTGACGTTCTCAGACAATTCACGATACGAAATGTGCTTGCTATCGTTTGGATTGTCGCCTTCCCAGATGATCGCAGTTTGATCAGCGCGATTGGCCAAGTGACGGTCAACGCAGTTGGCAGCGACGTTTAATTCTCCGTCCTCGAACCATTTGATCGACACGTCCGGATAAGAGTAATTTACATTTTTTACCTTGGTAAAGGGCTTGATCCAATCGACACGTTTGCCATGTTCCGCCCAAAATGCATCTGGATCATTGATCGATGCGGCATACATGGTGTCGTATTGTTCTTTGTTAATATGTGCGTTTGCAATGAAACCTGCACTGGGTGGGTACATTTTATCAGACATAATTTCCCCTCTGAAATTTTAGATATGGGATGTATGGTATGGGTTCCAAGACCTGTCTATGAGACCTTGGAACCGTCGCAATCAGATTGCAAGATATTCGGCGCGTAGATCAGCGTTGTCTAGGACTTCTTTGGCTGTGCCATCAAACACGACGCTGCCAGTGTCCAAAATAACCGCGCGGTCGGACAGTTTCAGCGCACGCACAGCATTTTGTTCAACGATGATCGTGGTGATACCTTGTTCTTTGATGATGCGAAGTGTTTTTTCGATCTCATCAACGATAACGGGTGCCAAGCCTTCGTAAGGTTCATCTAGCAACAAAACTTTGATGTCGCGGGCTAGGGCCCGAGCGATTGACAACATTTGCTGTTCGCCACCAGACAGCGTCACGCCTTCTTGTTTGCGCCTCTCGCCTAGGCGCGGGAACAAATCATATATACGATCAAGACCCCAGCCAATTGGTTCGACAATCTGGGCCAATTGCAAGTTTTCTTCCACGGTCAGGCCAGGAATGATACGACGATCTTCTGGAACCATCGCGATGCCGTTTACGGCGGCTTCGTAACTGGTCATTGTATGCAGATGCTTATGATCCAGCCAGATTTCACCACGGTGCAGTTGCGGATCGTCTAAGCGCGCGATTGTGCGAAGGGTTGATGTCTTTCCCGCACCATTTCGGCCGAGAAGAGCCAAAATTTCGCCTTCGTGCACGTTAAAGGAAACTCCCTGTACAATATAACTTTCGCCATAATACGCATGAATGTCGTGAACCGACAAATAGGCGGGGGCATGCGTCTCTAATGCAAGATTTCCACTCATTGTCTATTCTCCTTAATGCTGTGCTTCGCCCAAGTAGGCTTCTTTTACCTTTGGGTGACCTTTAATGTTTTCGGGCGTATCTTCGACCAAGGGGGTGCCTTGGGCCAAAACAGTGATCCGATCTGCGAGCGAGAACACAACATGCATGTCGTGTTCAATGATCGCGATGGTAATGTCGCGTTCGTCTTTGATCTGTTTTAACAGATCAATTGTGTTGTTGGTGTCTGCGCGTGCCATACCCGCCGTCGGTTCATCCAACAACAACAGACGTGGATTTTGCGACAAACACATGCCGATTTCTAAACGACGTTTGTCGCCGCGTGACATCGAAGCAGCATTCATGTAGCGCTTATCAGCCATATTCATGTCTTCCAGCATCTGTTCCGCTTGTTCCAAAACGGCTTTGTGTTTCATGAAGGCGCTGATGCCATCCAGTTTGAAAGACCCATCGCGTTTGGCAAAAATCGGGATCATCATATTTTCGATCACTGTTAAGTCACTGAAAATTTCTGGTGTTTGGAACACGCGAGAAATGCCCATTTGACAAATTTCGTGCGCTGAACGACCCAACACAGATTGGCCGTCAAACATCACGCTGCCCGTGTCAGGGATCAATTTACCGATCAAACAATTCAGCAACGTTGATTTGCCTGCACCGTTCGGCCCAATAATGGCGTGACAGGTATTTTCTGCAACACTTAGGTTTACATCACCCAAGGCTTGTAGGCCGCCAAAACGCTTACCTACGTCTTTGATATCAAGGATACCCATTCGTTGTTCTCCTTATTCCGCAGATGTCGAGTCAGAGGCATTTTTATTTTTGCTGCCAAGCAGTCGCGCAATACGCTGGCCACCTTCGACAAGGCCACCTGGCAGAAAGATAACGATTAACATAAACATCAAGCCCAAGGTCAAATGCCAACCTTCTCCAACGAAACGTGCAAAAATCCACACAATGGCTTCTTCAATCCCATCAGGCAAAAAGCTGAACCAGCTGTGTAGAATATTTTCGTTGATCTTGGAAAAGATGTTTTCTGCATATTTTATGAAGCCTGCACCAAGAACTGGTCCGAGCAAGGTCCCGACGCCCCCCAAGATGGTCATCAAAACAACTTCGCCAGATGCGGTCCACTGCATACGCTCGGCACCGGCCAATGGGTCCATTGCTGCCAACAAACCACCTGCCAGACCAGCATACATGCCCGAGATAACGAACGCGGCCAACATATAAGGACGTGGTGAAATACCAGTATAGTTCAAGCGTGTTTGGTTCGCTTTGATTGCGCGCAACATTAGGCCGAAAGGTGACCGAAACACGCGGATCGCTAGGTAAAAGGAAATCAACATGATGATTGCACACATGTAATATCCGATTGAAAAATCGAATGTCCAAGCGCCGAGGTTGATTTCAGCTGTTGAACGCATTTCTAATCCAAATAAATGCGTGACGTCCGGACCATCCCCTTTCAGGTATTGCGGGTCATTTCCGTAAACCTGCAATCCGGTTTCACCGTTGGTTATTGGTGTAAGAACAGAATATGCTAAACTGTAAGACATCTGTGCAAAGGCAAGTGTCAATATTGAAAAGTAAATACCCGAACGGCGAAGCGATATATATCCAATCACAACAGCAAATATACCTGCGGTAAGCACAGAAAAGATGATCGCGGGAATGACATTGTAGCTCAGAAGTTTGAACATCCAAACAGCTGAGTATGAACCGACGCCCAAGAACGCAGCGTGTCCGAATGACAGATAGCCAGTCAAACCGAACAAAATGTTAAAGCCAATGGCAAATATACCAAATATAACAAATCGTTGCATAAGGTCAGGATACCCCGCGTTAAACTGCGCTAGAGCACTTTCGGTAGGAAACGGGTTTAGAAGGATCGGGGCGCAAAAAGTTATTATTGCTACGACCATTAATAGTCTGGTGTCTTTTTTGTCTAGTCCGAACATGGATTAGTCCTCCATCACGCCTTTGCGGCCCATCAAGCCACGAGGCCGTGTGAGCAGAATTATAATCGCAACCAAATAAATAATAATTTGGTCGATGCCTGGCAGGATCGCTTTGACTTCGTTCATCGATGCAAAGGATTGCAACACACCTAATAAAAAGCCCGAAGCAACAGCACCAGGCAGCGACCCCATGCCACCAACAACAACAACAACGAAGGACAGAACCAAAAAGTCCATACCCATGTGGTAATTAGGTGAAAGGATCGGGGTGTACATCACACCTGCCATACCCGCGACAGCGGCAGCAAGGCCAAACATGAGAGTGAAGCGACGGTCAATGTTGATGCCCAAAAGGCCCACGGTTTCACGATCTGCCATGCCCGCTCGAACGACCATACCGAACGTGGTGAATTGCAAAAATGCAAAGACGCCACAAATGATGATTGCTGAAAAGACGAAATAGACCAAACGCCAGATCGGATAAATGACCACGTTTGGATCAAA
>RFZH01000056.1 GCA_009920815.1 Paracoccaceae bacterium | reverse complement strand
TTAACCCATCTTGCGGAAACCATGGACGACCAAGAGATTTTGCAGCTGACCGATTTTCTAGAAGAGGCGCAGCGGTCGCATGTTTTGGTTATGGTGGGTAAGCGCGCCGCAAATTACGGTCGTAATTTTCCGCGCCCCTATTTCGCCTTACATGCGATGATTGGAATGCCGTCACGGGTACCCATCGAATTATCCCTGTCTATCGCTCGGCGTGAAAGCGAATTTGACCAATCTGTCGTGTCGCCCGTCGGCGCATTGGGATTGATGCAAGTCATGCCAAAGACCGGGGCGGAAATGGCCGGTGATATTGGTATTGCGTTTGATCAATCACGGATGACCACGGATTGGCGTTATAATGTTGAGCTTGGGAACACATATTTGACCGAATTGGGCGAACGATTTGGCGGCAACCCCGTGTTGATGTCATTGGCTTACAACGCTGGGCCGTCGCGGGCGGAACGGTGGATGGAACGTTTGGGTGATCCGCGTAAATCGGGCGTCGATATCATTGACTGGGTTGAGATGATACCCTTTGATGAAACACGCAACTATGTGATGCGTGTCACCGAAAGCCTGCCGATTTATCGTGCGCGGTTGGGCAAAGATCCATTGCCTGAACCGTTTTCCAAGATGTTACAGGGATCAAGTCTTTTGCCGTTCCCGCCACAAGGTGAATAACCCCGCCATCACAACGATGGCGGCACCAAGCATAACGTTTAATTCCATAACTTCGCCAAAAATCGTTAACCCGATTGCCGATGCAAAGACCAATTGCAAATAGGCAAAGGGTTGCACGGCGCTGGCTTCGGCGACTTCGTAGCATTTAATCAACGTGAAATGACCCATCGCGCCGGTGACGCATAAGATCGCCATCCAAAGGCTGTCGCTTTGTGTCATGGGTTGCCAATTTGGAATGCCAATTGCGGTCATGATGATCGCGCCGGTCACACCCGTCCAGAAAAACGATGTTGCCGCTGAATCTTGGCGGGCAACATATCGCGTTAACAATCCATAAAGCGCGAACATAAAAGCAGACACCAATGGGATGATGGCCGCGGGGGCAAACACTTTTACCCCGGGTTCCAAGATGACCAACACGCCAATAAAGCCGACAGCGATCGCCGTCCACCTGCGCCATCCAACACGTTCGCCCAACACGGGGCCAGAGAGTGCCGCGACCAACAGTGGATAACAGGCAAAAACGGCATGGCTTTCCACCAAACCCAACACTGTAAAGCCGGTTACCATCACACAAATTTCGGCAGCCAACAACGCACCTCTGATCGTTTGTAAAACGGGTTGCCTCGTGCGAATGACCTGCGCCAATCCACCCCGCTTTCGGGCCGAAATCGCAATTACGAATGCCGCAAAAAACCAGTACCGGATCATCACGACCACATATACGTTATATTGACCTGCCAAATACCTCGACAGCCCATCTTGCGCCGCAAATATGAGTGTGGTCGCGACCATCAACCAAATTCCCAGGCGGGTATTATTTTGCATTCTGCATGTGTCCTTTTGTGGCGGTGGTCATGTGGCGCTTGCGTCCAAACCCCGGAATTTTATGTACGTTGAAACCTGCATCCGTCAAATTACGGCGCACAAAGCCCGCCGCTGAATAGGTTGCAACTGTGCCACCTGTTTTTGTTTTTGCGGCGACAGCATGCATCAAATCTTGGCCCCATAATTGTGGGTTCTTTGCGGGGGAAAACCCGTCCAGAAACCAACAATCTGCGGTGAAATCAGTTTGTGTCACTGTCTCGCGGGCATCCCCGATGACCACTCTCATGTGAAAATCCTCGCGCATGAGTGTTCCGTTTGACCACAGGTCGTCCCATAAGGGCGCGAATTCGTCGATGATGGGATGTAATTCAGGAAATTGGCGCTGTGCGTGGATCATATCTTTGGGTGCCATTGGGTAGGCCTCGAACGATGTGAACCTCAATATGCCGCTTTGGCCCGTCGCGCGCCATTCCAAGAGCGACGTCAAAGCGTTTAATCCCGTGCCAAATCCTAGCTCTGCAATATGAAACCCATCACAAAAGCGCTGTGGAAGGTCATTGCCGGACAGAAAAACATGCCGTGTTTCATTCAGCCCGTTTTCAAGTGAAAAGTAGGGATCATCAAAGTGGTCTGATACGGGGATTTTATTATCCCGCCATATCAGCACGGGGCGTTCGATTGTCATTGAAAACCTTGCGTTACGGAGCGTTGGCAACTAGGACACATTATCAAGATTAAGGGGCAAGGCAATGGTCGACTTTACAATTCGTGGTGCTGGGATCATGGGGTTGATGATGGCATGGACCTTGATACACCGCGGCCAAAAGGTTCAGATTATCGATCCCCATGGGGTTGGCGCGGGTGCCAGCGGCGGCGTCGTTGGCGCACTTGCCCCGCATATGCCCGAAAAATGGAGTGCAAAAAAACAATTTCAATTTGAAAGCCTTTTGTTGTCCGATCAGCTTTGGCCCGAAATTGATGCCGTCTCGGGCCTGACTTCGGGATATGGTCGTGTCGGGCGATTGATGCCTATCCTGAATGATCGAGGTCTTGAGCTGGCGCAAGACCGCGCCGCTGGGGCCAAAGAACACTGGAACGATTTCGCAACATGGAACATTGTTGAGCGCGCCCCCGACTGGGTGCCGCCCACACCAACAGGGCGATGGGTATATGACACGCTCAGCGCGCGGATCAACCCCGCGGCGGCCTGTGCCTCGATCGCCCGCGCCCTTGCATCCAAGGGCTGTGAAATTCACTCAAACGCACCTGATTGTGGTCGGGTGATTTGGGCCACGGGCGTTCATGATCTTGTTCGAATCTCTGATCATTTGGGTGTCTTTTTTGGCGCGGGTGAAAAAGGCCAAGGTGCGGTATTAGACATCAATCTTGGCATCGCACCCCAGCTTTATATCGACAACATCCACGTCGTTCCCCACGTAAATGGAACGACGGCCATCGGATCCACCACCGAACGGTTTTACGAAGACGGCGCACAAACTGACCATCTGTTAGAGGATCTTTTGGAGCGTGCCCGCACACTTATCCCCGCGTTGCGGGATGCACCTGTTTTGACGCGCTGGGCCAACGAACGTCCCCGATCCCATAGCCGCGCACCGATCATCGGATATCATCCCATCGAACCTGATGCCTATATCCTGAACGGCGGCTTTAAAATCGGCCTCGCCATGGCACCCAAAATGGCCAAGTGCCTCGCGGATTTTATCCTCACCGGCGCCGACACGATCCCCGATGATTTCAATTCCGAACAGGTGATATCATGACACCACACGTTGCCAAACTGGACCATCTTGTGCTCACGGTGCGCGATATCGACGCCACCGTGCAGTTCTATTGCACGGCACTGGGCATGATCCATGAACCGTTTCGCGTGGCGGATGGATCCATGCGGTCTGCCCTGCGCTTTGGGCATCAGAAAATAAACCTGCATCAAACGGGCCACGAATTCAAACCCCACGCAGAAAACCCCAAAACCGGATCCGCGGATCTGTGCTTTTTATCGGACACGCCACTTGATGCATGGATCACACATCTGAACAACAACAACGTCCCGATCATTGAAGGCCCGATCAAACGCACCGGCGCGCGTTTTGCGATCCTTTCAATTTATGTGCGTGATCCCGATGGGGCGTTGATCGAAATTTCGAACCAACTTTAAACCGGCATTTCATCTTTGTTGAAATACTCTGGGGGGTGCGGGGGCAAAGCCCCCGCATGGGTCGGATCGCGCAGGCGATCCGAAATTCAATTATTTTTGCCCAATCTTTGGCTCTGTCCCTGCGATCAATCGCGCAATATTTGCCGAATGACGATAGAAAATCAAAACGACCAATGCGGCAAACAATATCACAAATTGCGGAACGCCAAACACAAACGCCCAAACGATCGACGATGCAGCCGCCACTAACGCAGACAGCGATGATATCCGCAACACGACCGCGACAGCCAACCATGTTGCACAACATGCGATGCCAATTGGCCAAACCAGCGCCAATAAAACACCCAAGAATGTCGCCACGCCTTTGCCGCCCTTGAACCCCAACCAAACTGGGAAACAATGGCCCAAAAACGCGGCGAATGCAGCGATTTGCACCGCATCCGCATTAGCAAATCGTTGTGCGATCAACACAGCAACCGCGCCTTTGCCGCCGTCAAAGACCAAGGTCAGGAACGCGGCCTTTTTATTTCCTGTGCGCAAAACGTTTGTCGCGCCGATATTGCCCGATCCGATACTGCGCAAATTGCCCAGTCCCATGACGCGGGCGATCAAAATACCAAAAGGGATAGACCCCAAAAGATACCCGACAACGGCCCAAACCCCAAGCTGGGTCATTGATGATGTAATTTCTGGTAAAACGCTCATGCTGAAAATACCTCTTGGCCACTGACAAAGGTTTTCAACACCTTGCCCTGCATACGCTGCCCATCAAAGGGGGTGTTTTTCGATTTTGATTTCAGTGTTGTGCGATCCAGCACAAAGGGCGCGTCCGCATCAAACAGGATAATGTCTGCGGGCGACCCAATGCTGATACGACCTGACTCCAGACCCAAGCGTTTGGCAGGATTCAGTGTCATTGCCCGAAACAGCGTCGGCAAATCCATGTATCCACCATGATACAACCGCAACGCGGCAGGTAACAGCGTTTCCAATGCAACCGCCCCTGCCGCCGCCTCTTCAAAGGGCAGGCGTTTGCTTTCTTCGTCTTGGGGCGTGTGCATCGACGAAATAATGTCAATCAATCCGCTGGCAACCGCGTCGATGGTGGCAAGCCGATCCTCTTCTGACCGTAAGGGCGGTTTGATTTTAAAGAAACTGCGATAATCGGCGACGTCAAATTCATTCAATGTCAGGTGGTGAATAGAGGTGCCTGCGGTGACGTCCAATCCGTTACGCTTGGCGCGTTCCAATGCGGGCAGCGCGCGCGATGTGGTGATTTGGTCGAAATGAACTTGGGCGCCCGTCATTTCAATCATGGCGATGTCGCGATCCAATCCCATGCGTTCGGCCATGGGCGATACGGCGGGCAATCCGCGCAGGGACGCGAATTTACCCGAAGTGACGGCGGCCCCTTTGGATAGGATCGGTTCTTGGGGATGCATGATGACCAATGCGCCCAAAGATTTTGCATAGGTCAGCGCACGCCCCAAAACTTTGGTGTCTTGGACAACATGATCACCATCGGAAAAGGCGACCGCGCCCGCATCCAACAAAAATCCGATCTCGGTCATTTCCGCGCCCGCCCGCGCTTTTGTCAGCGCGGCCATGTGCAACACATTGACGGGGGCTGCCTCTGACGCACGGCGGCGGATAAATTCCAGCGCCTCGGGTGTGTCGATGGGCGGCGTTGTGTCGGGGCGGGTGACCATGGTTGTCACGCCCCCAGCGGCGGCGGCCGCCCCTGCGGAGCGATAACTTTCTTTATGGCGTTCGCCCGGTTCGGCAACTTTGACGCCAATGTCGATGATCCCGGGGGCCAGAAATTTTCCTGTGCAATCGATGACCGTTTCGGCATTTGGTGATGGCGCGACGATCTGGCCATCTGCGATCATTAAATCGCCCGTGATGACGGTGCCTGCCTCGGGGTCGATAATCTGGGCGTTTTTGAAAAGAATGCTCATGCCGATGCCCCTATGCGATTGGTGTGACGTTGGGCGGAAATGTCGGTGCAAATACCGACGTAATACCGACGTAATACCGACGTGCTGCAGATGCCGTTTTTTATGCAGTTTTGGGATGCATTAAACATCGTGATTCCCCCGCGCGCGGCGCATGTTGCGCGCCAGTAAATCCATCGCGGCCATTCGGACAGCGACCCCCATTTCGACCTGTTCTTGGATCACGGATCGATTGATGTCATCGGCAATATCCCCGTCGATTTCGACGCCGCGGTTCATCGGACCGGGGTGCATGACGATTGCGTCGTCTTTGGCATATGATAATTTCTCTGCGTCCAGACCATAGCGGTGATAATATTCGCGTTCCGACGGAATAAACCCGCCGTCCATACGTTCTTTTTGTAGGCGTAGCATCATGACAACGTCGACGTCGCGCAGCCCTTCGCGCATGTCATGATAGACCTCGACGCCCAATTGATCGATTTGTGAGGGCATCAAAGTGGGCGGGCCCACAAGACGCACACGGTTTTCCATTTTCCCCAACAAAATCAGGTTTGATCGGGCGACACGGCTGTGGGCGATGTCACCGCAAATGGCGATGTTCAGGCGATGCAAACGACCCTTTGCGCGGCGAATGGTCAGGGCATCCAACAAGGCTTGGGTCGGGTGTTCGTGTTTACCATCGCCTGCGTTAAGAACGGAACAGTTGACCTTTTGCGCCAGCAAATCCACCGCCCCCGAATGGGGGTGGCGGACAACCAACAAATCAGGGTGCATCGCGTTCAGGGTCAACGCGGTGTCAATCAAGGTTTCACCCTTTTTGATCGAACTGGCCTGCATCGACATATTCATGACATCCGCGCCCAACCGTTTACCTGCCAATTCGAAACTGGCCTGCGTGCGGGTAGAGTTTTCAAAAAACATGTTGATCTGTGTCAGCCCCGCCAACGCATTGGATCGTTTGTTAGATTGTCTGTTAAACTTTACATAGGTATTCGCCAGATCCAAGATTTCGGTGATTGCCTCTGGCCGAAGCGGTTCGATGCCCAAAAGGTGTCGGTCGGTAAAGCTCATTGATAGCCCTCGCTTTATTTGGGATGGTCATAAAGATACTGGCCCACGCGCACAAGGGTTTCGATGCAATTATCCCAAATCTTCCCTAAAAATGCGAGGGGTTGCAGACTCAGATAAATGCGCGTATACGCCCCTCAACAGCGGTGCGTTGGCAACGACGCTCCACCGAGAAAGAGCAACGGGCCGCGCGCCCGTTTTTTTGTGTTTGGAAGAATGACAAATAGTTTGATTGCAAAAACCGCCATGGATGAACGCGTGGCCCAGATCATCACCCCAGTCATCGAGGATATGGGATTTGAACTGGTGCGTATCCGTATAATGGGTGGCGAAATGAAAACCTTGCAAATCATGGCCGACAAACCCCAAGGCGGGATTGAGGTTGATGATTGTGCAGATATCTCAAACGCGGTCAGCGCGGTGTTGGATGTCGAAGATCCAATTTCTGACGCCTATAACCTAGAAGTATCTAGCCCAGGTATTGATCGCCCGCTGACGCGGTTGAAAGATTTCGAAATGTTCGAAGGGTATGAAGCAAAGCTTGAAACCCATGACATGATTGACGGACGTCGGCGGTTCAAAGGGGAATTGGCTGGCGTAGAAGGAACCGAAGTTCTGATCAACGTCGAGGAAGGCACGATTGGTCTAGAGTTTGATTGGCTGTCAGATGCCAAGCTGGTTCTGACCGACGATCTAATCAAAGAAATGCTGCGCCAACGCAAAGCGGCGCAAAACATCAACGAAGAGCAATTTGACGACATCGAGACCGAAGAGTCCGCAGAGTCCGAAGAGGAGTAACCATGGCAATCACTTCTGCAAACCAGCTAGAGCTTTTGCAAACCGCCGAAGCCGTCGCACGTGAAAAAATGATCGACCCAGCGTTGGTCGTATCCGCGATGGAAGAAAGCTTGGCCCGCGCGGCGAAATCACGTTATGGCGCGGAAATGGACATTCGTGTTTCCATCGACCGTAAAACCGGCCGCGCGTCATTTACCCGCGTGCGCACGGTTGTCGAAGAGGCTGATTTGGAAAACTACCAAGCGGAAATGACCGTCGATCAGGCCAAACAGTATATGGCAAACCCGGTGGTCGGTGATCAATATGTCGAAGAAATCCCACCAGTAGAATTGGGCCGGATTGCCGCACAATCGGCCAAGCAAGTCATTTTGCAAAAGGTGCGCGAAGCTGAGCGTGATCGCCAATTCGAAGAATTCAAAGACCGCGCAGGCACCATTATCAATGGCACCGTCAAGCGCGAAGAATACGGCAACGTTATTGTTGATGTGGGCCGCGGCGAAGCCATCTTGCGTCGTAACGAAAAAATTGGCCGTGAAAGCTATCGCCCAGGTGATCGTGTTCGCTGTTACATCAAAGATGTTCGCCGTGAAATGCGCGGCCCTCAAATTTTCCTTTCACGGACTGCGCCTGAATTCATGGCCGAGCTGTTCAAGATGGAAGTTCCAGAGATCTATGAAGGCGTGATTGAAATTAAATCAGTCGCCCGTGATCCCGGTTCACGCGCAAAAATTGCAGTTTTCACCAATGACAGTTCATTGGATCCTGTCGGCGCCTGTGTCGGTATGCGCGGCAGCCGCGTTCAGGCTGTGGTCAATGAATTGCAAGGCGAAAAGATTGACATCATTCCTTGGAACGAAGATCAGCCAACGTTCTTGGTGAATTCGTTGCAACCTGCACAAGTCACCAAAGTTGTGTTGGATGAAGAAGCCGGCAAAATCGAAGTTGTTGTCCCAGAAGAGCAGCTGTCTTTGGCAATTGGTCGTCGCGGTCAAAACGTCCGTTTGGCAAGCCAGCTGACAGGTCTAGATATTGATATCATGACCGAAGCAGAAGAATCAGCACGTCGTCAGAAAGAATTCGAAGAACGCACTAAATTGTTCATGGAAACTTTGGATCTGGATGAATTCTTTGCACAGCTTTTGGTGTCCGAAGGATTTACCAATCTGGAAGAGGTCGCTTATGTCGAGGTTGATGAACTATTGGTCATCGATGGTGTTGATGAAAGCACGGCAGAAGAGCTTCAGACACGTGCGCGCGAATATCTAGAAGAACAAAATCGCAAGGCAATTGAACGGGCCGAGGAATTGGGCGTCGAGGCAAGCTTGATGAACTTTGAAGGTCTTTCACCGCAAATGATCCAAGCTTTGGCAGAAGACGGAATCAAAACGCTAGAAGATTTCGCAACCTGTGCGGATTGGGAATTGGCTGGCGGTTGGACCACCGTTGGCGGCGAGCGCGTCAAAGACGACGGTTTGCTAGAGGCGTTCGATGTGAGCCTAGAAGAAGCGCAAGATTTGATCATGACCGCACGCGTCGCGTTGGGTTGGGTCGATCCAGAAGATCTGATCGGCGACTCGGCTGCGGCAGACGAAGACGACGCAGAATAAGCAAAGGCACACTTATAAATGACACGCGGTGGCGCACATAAAAAGATCGACGACCCAGAACGCAAATGTATTGCGACTGGCGAGGTTCAGCCCAAGCTTGGCCTGATCCGATTTGTTGCGTCACCCGATTCAACCGTTTTTCCTGATGTGATGGAAAAATTGCCGGGTCGGGGCGTTTGGGTGTCTGCAGAACGCAGCGCACTTGAAAAAGCGGTCAAAAATGGGTTATTTGCACGTAGCTTTAAACAGCCTGTTCAGGTTCCAGAAAATCTGATCGATGAGGTCGAAAAACAAATCGCGCGGCGTTTGGTTGATCTGATTTCATTGGCACGCAAATCAGGGCATGCTGTCTCTGGCTATGAAAAGGTCAAAGATTGGCTTCAAAAAGAAGCAGCGCAAGTCCTGATTCAAGCATCAGATGGATCTGAGCGGGGCAAGTCCAAGTTAAGCACGCCGTACGGTGGATCATTCATTGGGTGGTTGACCGCAAATGAATTGGGCGCGGCCTTTGGACGAGAAACAACAATTCATTGCGCGCTTGCGTCTGGTGGTTTGACGCAACGTGTAGTAGATGAGGCGCAGAGATTAAAAGGTTTGCGCATAACTGACGGCGGTAAAGTGAACCGTCGGAAAGGAAAAGACAGCTAGATGAGCGATAGTGACGGCAAAAAAACATTGGGTGTTCGTGGACCACGTGGCGGCAGCGTAAAGCAAAGCTTCAGCCATGGACGTTCAAACAATGTTGTAGTTGAGACGAAAACAAAAAAACGGTTTGCTGTTGCTAAGCCTAGTGCAGCAAAGCCAGCGACATCGACTTCGCAATCTTCATCCGATGCAAGTAAACGGCCAGCAGGCATCACCGATTCGGAGATGGAACGCCGCCTAAGAGCGTTGCAGGCTGCAAAAGCGCGCGAAGCCGAAGAAACCGCAACACGCGCCGCCGAAGAGAAAGCCCGCGAAGAAGAACGCGAACGTCGCCGTGCAGAACAAGAAGCGAAAGAACGCGAACAGCGCGAAATCGAAGAACTTGCGCGTCGTAAAGCCGAAGAGGAAGAAGCTGCGCGCAAGGCCGAGGAAGATCTGAAGGCCAAAGCAAAAGCGGCAGAAGCTCTGGTTGGTACTCAGCCGACTGCGAAACAGGAAACCAACGAAACGCGCGCGCCTAAATCTGCGCCTGCTGCTCCTGTGTCGCGTAAACGCGAACGCGAAGAAGATAACGACCGCAATCGTGGTGGTGCCAATAAAGCACGGGGCAATGATGGCGGACGTCGTGCGGGTAAACTAACCCTGAGCCAAGCCCTAGATGGCAGCGAAGGCGGCCGTCAAAAATCGATGGCAGCGATGAAACGCAAGCAAGAGCGTGCGCGTCAAAAAGCTATGGGTCAACAAGGTGAACGTGAGAAAATTGTTCGTGACGTTCAGGTCCCTGAAAGCATCGTTGTGTCAGAATTGGCAAACCGTATGGCGGAACGTGTCGCCGAGGTCGTCAAGGCGCTTATGAAAATGGGCATGATGGTCACGCAAAACCAATCGATTGATGCCGATACAGCCGAATTGATCATAGAAGAATTCGGTCACAAGATCGTTCGCGTGTCTGATGCCGACGTCGAAGACGTGATCAACGAAACCCAAGACGACGAAGCAGATCTAAAGCCACGTCCGCCAGTGATCACCATCATGGGTCACGTTGACCATGGTAAGACATCGCTGTTGGACGCAATCCGTAACGCCAAGGTTGTTGCCGGCGAAGCGGGTGGCATCACGCAGCATATCGGTGCCTATCAGGTCACAACAAAAGATGGCGCTGTGCTATCATTCTTGGATACACCTGGTCACGCGGCCTTTACATCCATGCGTTCACGCGGTGCACAGGTCACGGACATCGTTGTTTTGGTTGTTGCGGCAGATGACGCGGTGATGCCACAAACGGTCGAAGCGATCAATCATGCCAAAGCGGCCAAAGTGCCAATGATCGTCGCGATCAATAAAATCGACAAGCCGACTGCTGATCCGATGCGTGTGCGTACGGCATTGCTTCAACATGAAGTGGTCGTCGAACAAATGTCTGGTGACGTGCAAGACGTTGAAGTGTCTGCTATTACCGGCCAAGGTTTGGACAACCTTTTAGAAGCGATTGCATTGCAAGCTGAAATTCTAGAGTTGAAAGCAAACCCAGACCGCGCTGCACAAGGTGCTGTTATCGAAGCGCAATTGGACGTGGGCCGTGGCCCAGTTGCAACCGTTTTGGTTCAAAAAGGTACATTGCGCAAAGGTGACATTTTTGTCGTTGGCGAACAATGGGGTAAGGTGCGCGCATTGGTCGATGACCAAGGCAATCGCGTTGACGAAGCGGGTCCATCGGTTCCCGTTGAGGTTCTGGGTCTGAACGGCACACCAGAGGCGGGCGACGTTTTGAACGTTGTCGACACCGAAGCGCAAGCACGCGAAATCGCTAGTTATCGCGAAAACCTGGCCAAAGAAAAACGCGCCGCTGCAGGTGCTTCGACCACTTTGGAACAGTTGATGGCCAAAGCAAAAGAAGATGCGAATGTATCCGAATTGCCCGTTATCGTAAAAGCCGACGTTCAAGGTTCGGCGGAAGCAATCGTGCAAGCAATGGACAAGATCGGCAACGATGAAGTGCGTGTGCGCGTGCTGCATTACGGCGTCGGTGCGATTACAGACACAGACGTTGGCTTGGCCGAGGCATCTGGCGCTCCGATCGTTGGATTTAACGTGCGCGCGAACGCATCTGCGCGGAATTCTGCGAACCAAAAAGGCGTTGAGATCCGGTATTATTCGGTCATCTACGATCTTGTCGACGACATCAAAGCGGCGGCAAGCGGTTTGTTGTCTGCCGAAATCCGCGAAAACTTTATCGGTTACGCCGAGATCAAAGAAGTGTTCAAGGTGTCCAACATCGGCAAAGTTGCGGGCTGTATCGTGACCGAGGGCGTTGCACGTCGTTCGGCTGG
>RFZH01000055.1 GCA_009920815.1 Paracoccaceae bacterium | reverse complement strand
CTGGGGGCGTAATGTCTACGCCATTGGCTGGCCTCAAGGTTGTTGAACTTGCGCGGATTCTAGCTGGCCCATGGACGGGCCAGACCCTGTCGGACCTTGGCGCAGATGTCATCAAAGTGGAAGCGCCACAGGGTGATGACACGCGCAAGTGGGGTCCACCTTTCGTGGAACGTGACGGCGATGTGACGGCATCCTATTTTCATTCATGTAACCGTGGAAAATCAAGTATTACCGTTGATTTCAGAACACCTGAAGGTCAGGAACAGGTACGCGAATTGGTACGTGATGCTGATATTTTGATTGAAAATTTCAAAGTTGGCGGGCTTGCCAAGTACGGTTTGGATTACCATAGCCTTGCCGAAATCAACCCGCGTTTGATCTATTGTTCAATCACGGGCTTTGGCCAGACAGGCCCGTATTCTCATCGTGCGGGATATGATTATATCATTCAGGGTATGTCGGGGTTGATGTCAATTACGGGGGATCCTGAGGGCATGCCGCAGCGCGTCGGCGTTGCAGTGACGGATCTTTTTACCGGAGTTTATGCGACAACAGCGATATTATCAGCCGTGCATATGCGCCACACGACAGGACGCGGTCAGCACATTGACATGTCATTGTTGGATTGCGCGGTGTCCGTCATGGCAAACCAAGCGTTAAATTATCTGACGACTGGGACACCTCCAGAGCGTACAGGGAATTATCACCCCAATTTGACGCCTTATCAGGTATTTCCGTGTTCTGATGGCCATATTATTATCGCAACCGGCAATGATGGGCAGTATCAACGCCTTTGTCGTGTACTCGATTGTGCCGAGATGGCGACTGATCCAAGGTTTCTTGTGAACTCAGATCGGATCAAAAACCGTTCCAGCATGACCGAAATGTTAAATGCGAAAACCCAAGCGATGACCAAAGATGCATTGCTATCGGCCTGCGAGGCCCAAGGCATCCCTGCGGGTCCGATTAACACAATGGATGAGGTCTTTGCCGATCCTCAGGTGATCGCACGCGGCATGCAGGTCGACTTTGACGGTATTCCGTCTGTCAGGTCGCCGTTCGTTTTTTCAGACGCAAAGTTAAAGCTGGATCGACCCTCGCCCAAGCTTGGTGAGGACAACACGCAATAGCCTGTCTATTTTTGGGGGCCATGCGCACGGTTGTCGGCGATCGCTGTGATGACTTTTGACAACACCTGATCCAACTGATGGGTATCAGCAAAGCCAAGCCTTACGGGCAATGCCAAGACCTGACCCATGAAATCGGGCGGAAGGCGGACTGCGTCCTTTTCGGTGGTCACCAGCTGTGCGCTATTTAGTTTTGCGTCATTCATCAGGCGCTGCATTAAGCTGCGCGACAATGGTTGGTGATCGTCCAGCGCATGGGTTGCGATGACCTCTGCCCCGAGCGATTTGAGGGTGTCAAAGAACTTTTCTGGATGGCCAATTCCCGCGAATGCAATATATCGACCATCTGCCCAATCCATACCCATTTCCAATGGGCTTAGCTGTGCGCGCAAATGGGGGATGGCGAATTGGTGCTGTGCGGCGAAACTTTGATTGTCGATATCGGTGCCAATTGAAATAATTGCATCTGCGCGTGCAAGCCCTAATGGCACGGGTTCACGAAGTGGTCCTGCGGGCAGACAATATCCATTGCCAAATCCCCGTTTTGCATCAACTACAACAAGTGATAAATCCTTTTGCACGCTGGGATCTTGGTGGCCATCGTCCATTAAAATTACATCAGCACCCGAAACGATAGCCGCATTTACAGCACAGACGCGCCTGTCGGCGATCCAGGTATCTGCGAATGCGGCCATCAACAACGGCTCATCCCCTGTTTGGCTCGCGTTATGCAACTTTGGATCGACCTTCGTAACCGCTTTGATCGTGCCGCCAAAGCCACGTGAAACGATATGTGGTGTAAATCCCTTGTTTTGTAGGTATTGGACCAAGGCAATCACGGTCGGGGTTTTGCCGGTCCCACCGGCATTTATGTTGCCAACGCAGATAATAGGCACGCTAAACGATTGTGGCCTGCCATTTCGAATGCGGCGTGCGGTTGCGGCGGCATAAATCATCCCGAGCGGGCGCAGCGCCTGTGCCAAAATCGAAAAAGACCTATTCCAATAATCTGGCGCCTGCATCAATCCTCCTCTTGCGCGATCCAATTCTGGATGCAACCAATAACGGCATCAGTGGCTTCTGCGCCAGATGAAACAAGGTCCCAAGCCGCAAGCCCCATTTGTGCCGCAAGTTGGGGGTTAGACACCTGTAGCACAGCCGTTGCGAGACTGTCTGCATCCCTGACGATGCGCGCAGCGCCCGCATGTGCCAATTGTGAATAATCATCTAAATAAGATGCAATATGGGGTCCATATAAAACGGCCACCCCCAATGAGGCGGCCGGCATCGGGTCAGTTCCACGCAGTTCTGGCAAAAGGGATTGCCCCAAAAATGCAACCGGCGCCATTGAAAGCCATCTGGCAAATTCGTCTGGGCCATCCGCTAAAAAAATTGCCGTGTTGTTATCGGGGATTTCATCGTCCAAACGACGCGCAACGCGAAACCCCATTTCGTCAATTGTCGATTTGAATATCTCTTCGTCTTTTGGATCAGCCGGCGCCAACAGCAAAAGCATGCGGTGGCTTTCGCGCAGGACGGCCTTGTGGGCCAATAGGACGGACATTAATTCTGTTTTGGACACTTCTATGGCGGTCCACTGCGCGCGTCCCTTAAGTATGGCAAATTCTTCACCATCGCCCAAAATTGTTGGTGCGGCCCCTGCTTTTTGCAATGCCCCCCGTGTGATGATTTTTTCGGAATCAATATTTAGCTTGGCAAGTCGTTCTGCTGCTGCGGGATCTTTTGTGAAAAAGAAATCCGCTTGGCGCAATATTTTTTCGACATGCGTTGAAAAAAGGCCCAGCCGTTTTTGAGGTACATCCGATGCGGTCAAATTGCACAAGATAAAGAGGTTTTCGGATGCATTCGTAAAACGTGTGATGTGCTCGAAATGGGTGGGTCCGATCCAAATCAACGCAACATCATCCATTGATTGAACCTGCAATACAAGGTCCTGCGGCGTTGTTAATTCCGGATGTAGGTCAATAGTGGAAAGGTCATTACGTGACGGATATGTTCCATCGCTTGTAACCAAGTGAACGCGTTTATTCACCGCCAGTTGCAGACGATTTGCCAGAAACACAGCGGCATTTTTGTTGGCAATATCGGCGGCATAAATCCAGATCTGATGATTGGGCGGCATTGGCGGTCTCGTGGCGTGTGTTGGTACTGTCCTAGCTGATCGTAGACATAAGAACCAGTCTTTGCAGCAGTATTACGCCGAAATGGAAACGCAGACACACATTTCTGTGGTCTGCGTCTCGGGTACCGTGAGTATGGTAGTGTGATCAATCTTCTTGATCATAAGGAAGCGACATATCATCGTCGTCCTTGGGTGGGCGACCAACGACATCGCGCAAACCGTCAAGTTCGATAAAGTTGTCTGCTTGACGCCGTAATTCGTCTGCAATCATAGGGGGCTGGGTACGAATGGTCGAAACGACAGAAACGCGCACGCCTTGTCTTTGCAGGCTTTCGATCAGCGGTTTGTAGTCACCATCGCCTGAGAATATGACGATGTGGTCGACATGGGGTGCCAGCTCCATCGCATTGACAGTCAATTCAATGTCCATGTTGCCTTTTACTTTGCGGCGACCTTGGCTGTCGGTGTATTCTTTGGCTGCTTTGGTCACCATTGTGAAACCATTATAGTTCAGCCAGTCAACCAATGGACGAATGGGCGAATATTCTTCATTGTCCAAGAGGGCTGTGTAATAAAATGCACGGAGCAGCTTTCCGCGGCGCATAAACTCTGTTCTGAGAAGTTTGTAATCTATATCGAAGCCTAGGGACTTTGCCGCTGCGTATAGATTTGAGCCATCGATGAACAGCGCGAGCCGTTCGTCCTTATAGAACATCTAATTTCCTTTCAACTATGACTTGACCGTAAAGTTTTTTGTGTGAGTAGTGGCCACGGCCAAGCGTGACAAAAAATGATCAAAAAATCCCGTTCCCGCAAGTATAGGTTTGTGAAAATATGGAGTCGATTATGATGCAAAAGAGTATAAGTTGTCTAGTTTTGATCGGTAGCAACCAAGAGTGGTCGGAATTTAGCTCTAAAGATGTATTGGCACAGGCGTTGCGCTACTTTGGGGGTGTTGAGCTTAACGTAAGGTTAATTAGTAGATTTTATGAAACACCAGCGTTTCCAATTGGTTCTGGACCAAATTATGTGAATGCCGCTCTTGAATTGAACACTACGCTTGATCCCGATTCGGTGCTTCGGCAATTTCATATGATCGAAGCTGAAATGGGTCGGATCCGTGATATCCGTTGGGGACAGCGCACAATTGACATTGATTTGATAGCATGCGGTGACTTGGTGAGACCAGATATGGCAACGCACGCGCACTGGGTCGGTTTGAGTCTGGAAAAACAGATGCAACATGCGCCTGACGAATTGATCCTGCCGCACCCTCGTATGCAAGACCGAGCGTTTGTGTTAGGGCCATTGATGGATATTGCACCCGATTGGCGTCATCCTGTATCAGGTTTAACCGTATCTGAGATGTTCAATGCCTTGCCACAAAGCGCAAAGGATGAGCTTCAAATCTTGTAATCGCCCCTTGCCATTCCGTTGTGATGGGCGTATATGCCGAACTTCCTATCGATCGATCACCTAGGAGAGTATCATGGCACGCGTGACAGTAGAAGATTGCGTAGATAAAGTTTCCAACCGTTTTGAGTTGGTCATGCTTGCGGCGCATCGTGCGCGTGAAATCTCGGCGGGTTCAACATTGACCGTTGATCGCGACAATGACAAAAATCCTGTTGTTGCGCTGCGCGAGATTGCAGACGAAACGCAGTCAGCAGATGAATTGCGTGAACGTTTGATCGAATCGAACCAGACACAGATCGAAGTTGACGAGCCTGAAGATGATTCAATGGCTCTGTTGATGAGCGGTGAGGCAGACAAGCCCGAAGACGACGACATGTCCGAAGAAAAACTGCTGCGCGCACTCATGGCGGCGCAAGGCCAGGAATAAAACAGAAAGGCCAAGGTTCCTAAATGCTAAGCGCGGAAGACCTGGCCGATCTCCTACATTCGTACAACCCAAAATCAAATCGCGCGATGATTATCGCGGCCTATAATTATGGCCAACAAAAACACGAGGGACAATTCCGCAAGTCGGGTGAACCTTATTTCACGCATCCTGTGGCCGTGGCGCAAATCCTTGCCGAACAAAAGCTTGATGATGCGACGATCATTACAGCGCTGTTGCACGATACAATCGAAGATACAGGATCAACCAAACAAGAGGTTGGTGAACTGTTCACGCCGGAAATCGCCGATCTTGTGGATGGCGTGACAAAGCTAACGAATATGCAACTTTCATCTGCTGAGACAAAAGAAGCAGAAAACATGCGTAAGCTATTTTTGGCCATTGCGCAGGATATTCGGGTAATCTTGGTCAAACTTGCGGACCGTCTGCATAATATGAAGACGATCAAGTCGATGAAGCCCGAAAAGCAGGCGCAAAAAGCGCGGGAAACTATGGATATTTTTGCGCCCCTTGCAGGCCGTATGGGTATGCAGTCGATGCGCGAAGAGCTGGAAGACCTATCTTTTCGTGTCCTAAACCCCGAAGCGCGAAATTCGATTATTCGTCGTTTTGTGAACCTTCAGCGTGAAACGGGTGACGTGATCGAACGGATCACAGGGGACATGAACCTTGAACTTGAAAAAGCGGGGATCAAGGCCAAAGTCCTCGGACGTGCAAAAAAGCCCTATTCTGCGTGGCGCAAAATGCAGGAAAAAGAGCTGACATTTTCACGCTTATCCGATGTCTATGGTTTTCGATTGATTTGCGAAACAGAAGCGGAATGTTACCGCATCTTGGGCGTAATCCACCAGCGTTGGCGTGCAGTTCCTGGTCGTTTCAAAGACTATATCAGTCAACCCAAAAGCAATGGATATCGGTCTATTCATACGACTGTGTCGGGCCGAGATGGCAAGCGCGTTGAAGTGCAAATTAGAACATATGAAATGCACGAAGTCGCCGAATCAGGTGTTGCTGCCCACTGGTCATACCGTGACGGCATTCGGTCAAAAAACCGCTTTACCGTGGATCCGGTGCAATGGATCACAAAGTTAATCAGCGAATTCGACTCAGAAGATGATCATGACGCTTTTCTAGAAGCGGTTAAGCTCGAGATGTATGCCGATCAGGTGTTTTGCTTTACACCGAAAGGCGATGTTCTGAAATTCCCCAAAGGGGCGACGCCAATTGATTTTGCCTATGCAATTCACACCCGTTTGGTCGGTGATGTCTGCGTCGGCGCAAAAGTGGATGGGTTGCGCGTGCCGCTATGGACCCGTTTACGCAATGGGCAATCGGTTGAAATTATCACAGCAGTTGGTCAACAGCCGCAGGCGACATGGCTTGAAATGGCGGTGACGGGAAAAGCAAAAACCGCGATTCGTCGTGCCTTGCGTAAAGCGGACCGTAATCGCCATATTGTGATGGGTCAGGAACTTTTGCGGGCAGCATTCGATCATTATGATAAAAAGCTGACGGATAAATTGATTGAAAGCGCAGCGAAAAAACTGCGTATAAAATCCGGCAATGAATTGCTTGCACAACTGGGGAGCGCCGAGGTGGCCACGCGCGATGTGATTAAAATGCTTTTCCCAGAAATAGCAGCTGACCAACGGCCAGAGGTCGATCAAAAACGTGCCGTGATCGGTTTGGCGCCTGGACAGAACTTTGACCGTCAAAGTTGTTGTGAACCTTTACCCGGGGATCGGATTGCAGGGATCGCTCTGCCTGGAAAGGGTGTCGCCGTTCATGCCATCCATTGTCCAGAATTATTGCGCTATGAACACTTGAACGAGGCTTGGATCGACTTACATTGGCACTCGGGTAAACATGCGGCGATTTATCCCGTTACACTTGAAGTGACCATAAGCAATGATGCAGGTGTTTTAGGCCGTGTTTGTACTTTGATTGGCTCTCTTGGGGCAAACATATCAGATCTGAACTTTGTCGATAGAAAACCTGATTTTTATAAAATTGAGTTATCGATCGAGCTAAGTGATGTTGAACACTTGCTAAATGTGCACACGCGGTTAGAAGCAGAAAGTGAAGTGGCCATGGTCAAACGTCTTCGGCGACCTGGCGATTAACAGTTTTATGAATGAAAGAGGGCTGAGTGGTCTTTAAACGAAGAGATAAAAGACCAATCCTAGATATTATTCTACGGTTTTTTTGGCCCAAGGGTGGCTGGGGCCGTGCATTTTATTATATCAAACACCGTTTGCACCGTTTGCCCGACACGCCTCAACGCATAGCGCGTGGAATATGGGCAGGTGTCTATACAACGTTTACACCGTTTTATGGGCTTCATTTTATTCATGCCGCCGCTGTTGCGCGCCTGATGAATGGCAATATCCTTGCGGCACTTTTGGCAACGTTTTTCGGAAACCCGCTGACGTATTTGCCGATCGGTATCGTTTCCTTGAAAACGGGTCACTTTATTTTGGGAAATGAATATTCACATGATGATGCACATAGGGCGTCATTCATCCAAAATTTTGCAGATGCCGGGCACGATCTCAAGGCAAATTTCCTTAGTTTGTTTAACGGCGACACCCCGGATTGGGGTAATCTCATCCGATTTTATGATGATGTGTTTTTTCCATATCTGATTGGTGGGATTATTCCTGGTATAATTGTATCAACGATTTTTTATATTGTATCCGTGCCATTGATCCGTGCTTATCAAAACCGCCGGCGAGGTGTATTAAAGGCGAAATTACGCGCGATAAAAGCAAAAAAGGCTGGTCAGAGCGCTGATTAATGTTGTGCGATAAACAAAAGGTTTTGGAAATGCGGCAGCGTCTTGGTGTGAATATTGATCATGTGGCAACCGTCAGAAATGCAAGGGGTTCCCAATACCCTGACCCCACAGAAGCGGCCATCTTGGCAGAACGCGCGGGGGCTGATGGCATCACAGCGCATCTGCGCGAAGATCGCCGTCATATTCGCGACGAAGATATTGAACGTATCAGTGATGCTATTTCTATACCTCTCAACTTTGAAATGGCGGCAACCGCAGAGATGCAGGCAATCGCCTTGCGCCACAGACCACACGCCGTTTGCATCGTGCCAGAACGCAGAGAAGAACGTACCACAGAGGGTGGCCTAAACGTCGCGGGGGATGATAACCGATTGGCTCGATTTGTTGCACCGCTGATCGATGCCGGATGCCGCGTGTCGATGTTCATTGCGGCGGACAGTGATCAGATCGCTGCGTCACATCGCATTGGTGCGCAGGTTGTCGAACTGCATACAGGTGCGTATTGCGATTTTCACTATGAAGGCGATTTTGAAAAGCGCGACGCAGAACTAGTACGCATTCGCGAAATGGCCGCATACGCACATTCATTAGGGCTTGAAGTTCACGCAGGTCACGGATTGACCTATGACACGGTTGCGCCAATCGCTGGGATCCCAGAAATACGAGAACTGAATATTGGGCATTTCTTAATTTCTCAGGCGATATTCGTTGGATTGGAAAATGCCATCACTGAGATGCGACGTATGATGAATGAGGCCCGCTCTGAATGATATTAGGCGTCGGAACGGATTTAGCTAATATCGAACGCATCCAAGCTGTTCTGGACCGTCACGGTGATCGCTTTCGGAACCGTGTTTTCACCGAACGCGAGCAGGCGAAAGCAAACCGACGCAAAGACGAAGCGGGCACCTATGCAAAACGTTGGGCCGCCAAAGAGGCCTGTTCGAAAGCGCTGGGCACGGGGTTGCGCATGGGCATTTCTTGGAAAGATATGGCTGTGTCCAATCTAAGGACGGGGCAGCCCGTGATGACCTTGACAGGGTGGGCAAAGACGCGCCTGGACGACATGACGCCCCCCGGACATGAGGCGATCGTTCATGTTTCGCTGACCGATGATCACCCATGGGCACAAGCTTTTGTGGTCATCGAGGCACGCCCATTGCCTTGACTCTTGGCCAATCACGCTTCAAGAAGCTTGGATATATTTTAGGAGCATATGATGGCTGATAACATCGCCAAAAAAGACGGCACAATTCTAGAAACGATAAAGACTGTCGTTTACGCGTTGCTGTTGGCTGGTCTTTTCAGAACTTTATTCTTTCAACCTTTTTGGATCCCGTCTGGATCGATGAAAGATACACTTTTAATTGGTGATTTCTTATTCGTTAACAAAATGGCCTATGGGTATTCATATGCATCTTGCCCAACTGTTTCGATCCCTGCAATCGGTATCAATATTGATGCGCAAGATGTGTGTGGTTGGCTTCAAAAAAGCGAAGGACGTTTGTTTGGCGGTGACCCAAAAGCCGGTGATGTTGTTGTGTTCCGTCATCCTGTGACGGGCCGTGATTATATTAAACGCTTGATCGGAACACCCGGGGACAAGGTACAATTGAAAGACGGCGTTGTTTTTATCAACGGCGTCGAAGCGAAACAAACCAAGGTCGACGATTTTTCAGAAGTGATGGAACCGCAAGGCCCTTTCGGCCATCGTCCACGTTGTGAAAATGGGGCTGTCGGTGACGGCGGCGCATGTCTGAAATCCCGTTATGTAGAGACATTGCCCAATGGCCTTTCGCATTCGATTTTGAACATCGGTGATAGCTTTACGGACAACACCGCTGTGTTCACTGTTCCCGAGGGGCATTATTTTTTCATGGGCGACAATAGGGACAATTCTAGCGATAGTCGCGTTCCACAGGTACGTGGTGGTGTCGGTTTCGTGCCAGCCAAAGACATTATCGGACGCGCCGATCGAATTATGTTTTCATCCGCGGGACGATCAATGTTGTTTTTCTGGCAATGGCGGTCTGACCGTTACTTCAAGGCAATACAGTGAAGCGATCAGCAGATATAACTGCGTTTGAACAGCGGCTGGGACATCGGTTCCAGTCGCTTGACGTTTTAATCGAAGCTTTAACCCATCCATCAATCGCAAGCGCAACGCGTGCGGATAATCAACGTCTTGAGTTTCTTGGGGACCGTGTTTTGGGTTTGGTGATGGCCGAGGCGCTTTTGGCCCATGACCTGGACGCGAAAGAGGGGGCTCTTGCGCCACGCTATAATGCATTGGTGCGAAAAGAAACCTGTGCGGATGTTGCGCGGGAAATTGATTTGGGTGCGGTGCTTAAGCTGGGTCGTTCAGAAATGAAATCTGGCGGCAGGCGTAAAGATGCATTGTTGGGTGACGCGATGGAGGCTGTCATTGCTGCAATTTATCTGGACGCTGGCTTTAGTGTAGCTAAGACTGTTATCCTCGCTCTGTGGGGACAGCGCATTCATCACGTCGATACCGATGCACGTGACGCAAAAACTATACTGCAGGAATGGGCCCAAGCCCGTGGGTTGCCGCCACCTGATTACGATGTGTTATCGCGCTCGGGGCCGGATCACGCCCCTATTTTTGAAATCCGAGTTGTGCTAAAAACGGGCGAAAGCGCTGTTGCATCTGCAGGTTCAAAACGGGTGGCTCAGCAGGCGGCTGCACAAGATCTTTTAACAAAATTGGAACAATAAACCTTATGACCAAAGCAGGCTTTGTTGCCTTAATCGGCGAACCCAATGCGGGCAAATCAACACTATTGAACCGCATGGTGGGGGCCAAGGTTTCGATTGTTACGCATAAAGTACAAACAACTCGGGCCCGCATCCGTGGTGTCGCGATGGAAGGCGATAGCCAGATCGTTTTTGTTGATACGCCCGGTCTGTTCAAGCCACGACGTCGCCTAGACCGCGCGATGGTGGCTGCTGCGTGGGGTGGGGCGGCAGATGCGGATGTGATCGTGCTGTTAATCGAAGCGCATCGCGGTAAAACCGAAGGGGTCGAGCGCATCCTAGAAAATTTGGCTGAGGTCGCAAAAGGACATCGCGTCGCTCTTGCCATCAACAAGATTGATCGGGTGAAATCGGATGTTTTGTTGGCGCTGACACAGCGTATGAACGATGCATTTGCCTTTGAAAAAACCTTTATGATTTCGGCCGAGCGCGGCTATGGGGTGGATGATTTACGCAAATGGCTTGCCGATGAATTGCCCGAAAGCCCATGGCTTTATCCCGAGGATCAAATCGCCGATTTGCCGATGCGAATGATCGCTGCCGAAATGACGCGGGAAAAGCTCACACTGCGCTTGCATCAGGAATTGCCGTATCAGTTAACCGTTGAAACGGAAAATTGGGAAGAACGCAAAGACGGCAGTGCCCGCATTGATCAAGTGATCTATGTCGCACGTGACGGTCACAAGGGCATCATCTTGGGTAATAAGGGCGAAACCATTAAAGCCATTTCCAAAGCGTCGCGCGAAGAATTAGAAGAATTCCTTGGCCGTAAAGTACATCTTTTTTGCCAAATCAAAGTTCGCGAAAAATGGTTGGATGAGGCCGAGCGATATTCTGAGATGGGACTTGATTTCAAAGACGGCAACGCATGACGCGATTGGCGGCCGAGTTCTGGGTTAAGGCGTATATCAAACGCCTTTCGCTTGAGAATATTGCCGCTTATGTTTTGCATCGCGGCGACGATACGGCCGGGTCTATTTTGATCAAGGTAAACTGTTTAGACGGTCACGTCGCCTTGTTTGAACAAGCATACGACATATTGGCCGATCGCCGTGTGTGGAATGCTGTGCTGACATCTTTAGAACCGCAGGCGGACGAATGGATTGCGCGCCAACGTAATCGAGACGCAGATCTATGGGTCATCGAAATAGAAAGCCCCAGCGGCGCGCATTTTTTGGATGACATGTAGTCACACTAAAAGTGGATATTAAACATATTTGACAGGCTGAGCAAAAACTTGGGATAACCCTGCACATGGAGGGGCGAATGGATAGACGCACGACAGAGTCAATGACACGCGCTGGTTTGAATCTAATCCAACAGGCGTTGACAATTTATGATCAAAGACTGTGCCTTGTGCTTTGCAATCGCCGTTTTCAAGAAATGTT
>RFZH01000054.1 GCA_009920815.1 Paracoccaceae bacterium | reverse complement strand
TGTGGATATTTCGGCGTTGCACCTGATTTCCAAAACCGCGCCAACCAAGGCGTTTGCAATGGCTGCGCTTTTGTTCAGCCTTGCAGGTGTGCCGCCGTTATTGGGCTTTTTCGGCAAATTCTACGTTCTGCGTGCAGCTTATGATGCAGGTCTTGCATGGTTGGCCATCGCGGGCGTGATCGCATCAGTGATTGGTGCCTATTATTACCTGCGTATCGTTTTCTTTATGTATTTCGGTCAAGAACAAGACGATGCGCTGGATCACCGCAACACACCGGTTTTGACCGGGTTTTTGATGGCATCTGCATTGATCATGATCGTAGGTATCGTCAACGTGTTTGGCATTGAACCTGCCGCATTGTCAGCGGCGATAACACTTGTCCAATAAATTCCCGTTGGGATACGAACGTGTGGTGCTGTCTGAAATAGACAGCACCAATGCGTTTGCGGCCCGTGAATACGCGAGTATGACCGGCCCAACTTGGGTTTTGGCACTGCGCCAAACCGCGGGTCGTGGCCGTCGTGGGCGCGCTTGGTCAGACCCAGTCGGGAATTTTGCGGCGACGCTTGTTCTGTTTCCCAAAGGCGAGGCTCCTGATCGGATGGCGCTTCGATCCTTTATCGCAGCCCTTGCTTTGTATGATGCGTTTTCAGCTGTGATTGGCCAAACCGCACCTTTTGCGTTAAAATGGCCTAATGATGTCTTATTAAACGGCGCAAAGGTCGCAGGAATTTTGTTAGAAACCATTGCTTTGGGGCACGGGGCGTATGGACTTGCCATCGGGATTGGCGTGAATTTGGCCCATGCGCCAAACGCCGCAGATCTGCCTGCTGATGCTATTGCACCTGTTTCATTGGCAGAGCAAACTGGTGTCGTGATTGATCCTGAGACGTTTCTATCTCAGCTTGCGCAGAGCTATGAACATTTCGAAGCCCAATTTCGAACGCAGGGCTTTGCCCCAATTCGCACGGCTTGGTTGGCGCGTGCCGCAAAGTTGGGTGAACGGATTACTGCAAGGACACAGAAATTTGAAATCAGCGGCATCTTTGAGACTATAGATGAACAAGGGCAGCTGATATTATCGACAGAACGCGGTCAGCATGTAATTGCTGCGGCTGATGTTTATTTTTAGGGGAATGTAATGCTGTTAACTGTTGATTGCGGCAATACCAACACAGTTTTTTCCATATGGAACGGTGCTGAATTTATCGCCACATGGCGTACAGCCACCGAACATCAACGTACGGCTGATCAATATTATGTTTGGTTGTCGACTTTGATGAATTTGCAAAAGATTGATGCGCATATCACGGACATGATTATTTCATCAACGGTGCCGCGCGTGGTTTTTAACCTACGGGTGTTGGCAGATCGATATTTCAATACGCGTCCTTATGTAGTTGGCAAACCTGATTGTCTGTTGCCGTGTGACATCAGGGTTGATCAGGGAACAGCGGTTGGTCCAGATCGCTTGGTCAATACAGTCGCAGGCTATGACCTCTACGGAGGGGATTTAATCGTGGTTGATTTTGGCACTGCCACGACTTTTGACGTTGTTGACCATGACGGTGCATATATCGGCGGCTTGATCGCGCCGGGCGTAAATTTATCGTTGCTGGCCCTGCATCAGGCGGCAGCCGCATTGCCACATGTTGATATTGCCAAACCACAAACAGTTATTGGAACCAATACTGTCGCATGTATGCAATCTGGCGTGTTTTGGGGCTATGTTGGGTTGATTAAAGAATGCTGCGCCCGTATCAAGGCCGAACATGAACGTCCTATGAAGGTGATTTCCACAGGTGGACTTGCCCCATTGTTCCAAGCGTCAGAGGATTTGTTTGATGCTTTTGAGGACACCATCACAATGCATGGATTGCGCTTGATCCATGAACACAACAAAAGAAATGGTAACTGAATGAGCAAAGATCGACTGATTTATCTTCCTCTTGGTGGGGCTGGCGAAATTGGCATGAATGCCTATGTTTACGGCTTTGGCCCCAAAGGTAAGGAACGGTTGATTGTCGTGGATTTGGGGGTCACCTTTCCGAACATGGACACCACGCCTGGTGTTGATCTTATCCTTCCAGATATTTCTTGGTTGAAAGAGCGTCGCAATCAGATTGAGGCGATATTTATTACGCATGGACACGAAGATCACGTGGGCGCAGTTGGTCATTTGTGGGGCGACCTTGGGGCCCCGATTTATGCGCGTGCATTTACGGCACATCTTGCACGGCACAAAATGTCGGATCATGGCCATTCTGAGCAAAGCGTTAGAACTGTTTCAAAATGGCCTGAAACCACTTCGGTTGGTCCTTTTACTGTTGGCTTTCTGCCTATTTCACATTCAATACCTGAAAGCAGCGCCTTGGTTATTGACACGCCAGTGGGTCGTATTGTGCATACGGGTGATTTCAAATTGGATACCAATCCAGTTGTTGGCGAAGCCTTTGACGAAGACCTTTGGGCAGAGGTGGCCAAAGATGGTGTGCATGCGTTGGTCTGCGATTCAACCAATGTTTTTTCTGATCACGCAGGCCGCTCTGAATCCACGCTTGGCACTGATATCCAGTCCTTGATCGAAGCGGCCCCTAAAATGGTGGTTGCCACAACCTTTGCATCAAACGTGGCGCGTGTTAAAACGTTGGCTGATGCTGGGGTGCGGGCAGGGCGCTCTATCTGCCTTATGGGCCGCGCGATGCGCCGGATGGTCGAGGCTGCGATTGCTACAGGTGTATTGGCTGATTTTCCCAAGGTTGTGTCGCCCGAAGACGCCGCGAACATCCCGCGCGAAAATTTGATGCTTTTGGTGACCGGCAGCCAAGGTGAACGCCGCGCAGCATCGGCACAATTGGCAAATGGAAAATTCATGGGCATATCGATGAAAGAGGGCGATATGTTCCTGTTTTCATCCAAAACTATTCCGGGTAACGAACGCGGTGTTATCCGCATTATGAACCAACTGTCCGAAATGGATGTCGATGTCATTGATGATGCAAAAGGCACATATCATGTTTCGGGACACGCAAACCGCCCCGACCTAAAACGGATGCATCAGTTGGTAAAACCAAAAATGGTGATCCCGATGCATGGTGAACATCGTCATCTGCGTGAACATAGTAAATTGGCGGCTGAAAGTGGGCTGACATCGATTGTCTGTGTTAACGGCATGCTCTTGGATCTTACGAAAGATACGCCAAAGATTGCAGAATATGTTGATACGGGCCGCATGTATTTAGATGGGACAGTACAGATCGGTGCACTTGACGGAATCGTGCGTGACCGAATTCGTATGGCTGTGAACGGCCATGTGATCGTCACCGTGATTTTGGATGAAGACGATGAAATGTTAGGGGAACCTTGGTGTGAAACCTTGGGGCTTTCTGAAATGGGGCGTTCAAACGCGTCGTTGATCGACGCGCTAGAAGAAGATCTAAGCCAATATATTGGCCGTGCTGGCGCGGCAACCATGGTCGACGACGACAAATTAGAGCAGGGTATCAAAAAGACCGCCCGTCAAACTTGCCTAAACGAAATCGGTAAAAAGCCTGAGGTAACGGTAATTATCAGTCGTTTGATGTGATCAGTTAAGGCGATTTTCCTCTAACCACTTGCGGAAAAACGCCAATTCTTTGGTAAAGTTTTCAACACGATTGGCATCCCATTCTTCGAAACATGTCAACACATCTGGCATCAGCGCCGCCTGAAGCGCACCTATGAAATTAGCGCCCTCTGGGGTGATAAAGGAACGCTTAATCCGTTTGTCTTTTGGGTCAGATTTACATAGCAAAAATGTGCGTTGTGTAAATTTATTGACGGTTTTGGTGACTGCGGGCTGTAAAACTTCGACGGCTTGAGCAATTTCCATGATCGTCGCCCCCGTCGATCCTTGCCGCAATATATGATTTAAGATTTCATATTGCGGATAGGTTATATCCTTAGATTTCAATATTTTGGCAAGGCGATTGTTGTAAATCTGGGACATTAGCCCTAATTCTTGGGCCAATGCCATTGCCGTGGTCATCTGCAACCGCGGGGATTGGTTCATATTTCGCTCCATTTAAGTCAGTGCTTAAATGGCAAGAACCATGCCAATTTATCCCGCGCGGCGTTGCTCAAAGGAAAGGGCGATAAAGCTCGGCATGTGATCACCCATCCCAACAACAGAGCTGTCAGAACGGTCGCGTTTTGATCGAGGCCGAAGATCTTTTGGCTCTTTAACTGGGCGCTCGCGCTCGCGTTCGCTCGATTGCGGTTTTGTAGGGCGTTCCATTTTTGCGCGCTCTGGTTTTTCAGCGCGATCTTTTTGATCTGGGATAACGGCCGGGTTTTCTATGCGCGGAATTTCTTTTTGAATAAGTGCTTCTATCGCGTCAAAATTTTTCTGATCTCGCGGAACACAGATCATTACGGCTTTTCCGTCTCGGCCTGCGCGTCCGGTACGACCGATCCGATGAACATAATCTTCGGCATGGCTGGGGACGTCGTAGTTGAAGACGTGGCTAACGCTCGGGACGTCTAGACCGCGGGCAGCAACATCTGATGCAACCAGAATACGCAGGCGACCTTCGCGGAAATCATCCAGCGTTTTTGTGCGTTGACTTTGGTCGAGGTCACCGTGGATCGGGGCGGCCTGATAACCGTATTTATTAAGAGATTTCGCACAAATATCGACATCAACCTTGCGGTTACAAAAGATGATGGCGTTCGTGCATTTATCCCCTTCGGCGTCAATCAGTGCGCGTAAAACGGCACGTTTTTCTGAACCTTCCCGATCTTTGCGCGATGCTTTGAACATCACTACGCCTTGGGTAATGTTTTCTGATGCTGTGGCTTGGCGCGCAACCTCGATACGGGTTGGTGCAGATAGGAATGTATTTGTGATCCGTTCAATCTCAGATGCCATTGTGGCCGAGAAAAATAACGTTTGGCGCGTAAACGGTGTCAAATTAAAGATGCGTTCGATGTCGGGAATAAATCCCATATCCAGCATACGGTCAGCTTCGTCGACAACCATGATTTGGACGCCAGTTAACAAAAGCTTGCCGCGTTCAAAATGATCCAAAAGACGTCCGGGCGTCGCGATCAAAACGTCAACCCCTTTATCGATCAGCGCGTCTTGTTCTTTAAAACTCACACCACCGATCAATAGGGCTTTGGTTAATTTTAGGTGCTTCGAATAGACGTCAAAGTTTTCGGCAACCTGTGCCGCCAATTCGCGTGTCGGGCACAACACTAATGACCGAGGCATCCGCGCACGTGCGCGACCACGGGCCAAAAGGTGGATCATTGGCAACGTGAAAGATGCAGTTTTTCCTGTGCCTGTTTGCGCAATGCCCAGGACGTCCTTGCCATTAATGGCGGCCGGTATAGCCTCGGCTTGAATCGGCGTTGGCGTTTCATAGCCGGCCTCTTCGATTGCTTTTAAGATTTTTGGGTTTAGATTTAGGTCCGAGAATTTTGTCATTCGTGTCCGTTTTTACGGACATATTCCGCGTCCGTATCATCAAAAGGTTCTGGGCCCGTATGGCCATGCATCATCGCAATTACAGAAGTGTCGTCTCTTTACAGGAAAAGACCCCCATCGGTCAATGCACGGATGCAAATGGGGGTATTTGTCTTATTTATATGATACATTGATGCGATTATATCATCATTTCTTTGGTGGCGGTCAGTGTTACGTCCGGATAATCCCGAACCACACGGTCGATGTCCCACTGTAAACGAGTCAGAAACACCATGTCACCATCGTGATCGGTTGCAATATGCTGCTTGTTTGCTGCACTGAATTTATCCATCGCAGTTTTCGTCCCAGCAACCCAACGCGCCGACGTAAATTGTGACTGTTCAAACCGCACAGGCAGGCCGTATTCCAATTCAATGCGGCTGGCGAGGACTTCGAACTGCAATGCGCCGACCACGCCAACGATAAAACCTGATCCAAAGGTCGGCTTGAATACTTTTGCCGCACCTTCTTCGGCAAATTGCATCAGAGCCTTTTCAAGATGTTTGGCTTTCATCGGATCGCCTGCACGGCATGCTTGCAACAGTTCAGGCGCGAACGACGGAATGCCCGTCACGCGGATTGCTTCGCCTTCGGTCAATGTATCGCCGATCCGCAATTGGCCATGGTTCGGGATGCCAATGATATCGCCTGCCCATGCCTCTTCGGCCAGCTCACGATCGGACGCCAAAAACAGAACAGGGTTTGAAACCGCCATCGGCTTTTTAGATCTGACGTGCAGCAATTTCATACCGCGTTTAAAGTGTCCCGAAGCCAAACGGACAAACGCGACCCGATCACGATGTTTCGGGTCCATGTTGGCCTGAACCTTGAAAACAAACCCTGCGACCTTGTCCTCTTCGGGTGCAATTTCACGGGGATCGGCGGTCTGCACTTGGGGCTCTGGCCCATAGGTTCCAATGCCGTCCATCAATTCTTTTACGCCAAATGAATTGATCGCAGAGCCAAACCAGATCGGTGTCATATGCCCTTCCAGAACTGCTTGGCTATCCAGCGCAGGCAAGAGTTCACGCGCCATCTCGAGTTCTTCTTTTAACTTTGCCAAAAGATGTGCGGGGATGTGTGTCGCAAGCTTTGGATCCTCAAGCCCACTGATTGAGATGCTTTCGCCAACACGGTTGCGATCGGCGCGGTCCATCAACTCTAGTCGATCGTTCAGGATGTCGTAGCATCCCATAAAGTCCGAGCCAACACCAATAGGCCAGCTTGCAGGTGTGACATCAATCGCAAGGTTTTCTTGAATTTCATCAATAATTTCAAATGTGTCGCGGCTTTCACGGTCCATTTTGTTACAGAACGTAAGAATTGGCAGATCACGCAGGCGACAAACCTCAAATAATTTTTGTGTCTGGCTTTCGACGCCTTTAGCGCCGTCAATTACCATAACAGCCGCGTCAACAGCAGTTAGCGTACGATAGGTGTCTTCGGAAAAATCACTGTGACCCGGGGTGTCCACAAGGTTAAACCGGAAGTTTTTGAAATCAAACGACATCGCAGACGCACTGACCGAAATACCCCGATCTTTTTCCATCTGCATAAAGTCGGATCGCGTGCGGCGCGCTTCGCCTTTTGCACGTACTTGACCTGCCATCTGGATGGCGCCACCGAATAAAAGGAACTTTTCGGTCAGCGTTGTTTTACCTGCGTCAGGATGCGAAATGATCGCAAAAGTCCGACGTCGGGCGATTTCGGGTGGCAAAGCGGGGCGATTTGAATTTTGTGTCATAAACGAGCCTATAATAAAACGTCATATCTTTGGCAATAACAGGCAAAAACCAGATACACGGTTATCGTGTGACCTGCTATGGTGAATTGCATGGAAAAGTAAATGACGTTTTACATATAGCTGAACTTAACTTCTATTTGTTAATAACGCTAAAAGCTATCCCTGCAAATAGCAACGGCCGATTTATCCGCGGGATGCTTGGCGTAACAACGCAACAGCGTTTCCGCGCAAGGCATGGGCATCAACCTCAAGGTCGTTTCCGTATTTGCTTGAGTGGGGGGGATCTGTTTGCTTGCTTCAGAGGGAAGAATGCGTTGTGTGCGTTGATCAAACAACATGCTTTCTGCCGCTATGCCTTCGGCGTAAATGATTTGATGTTCATCAAACAGGATCTGATAATATTCAACAAAGCCATCATCTAACCGCACAACGTCGGTCCCGTTGATCAAATGCTTTGCCCTTACCAAAGTTTCAGAGCGACCTGTTCCCAGCTTATCGCTGCGCTGATAAATGAATAAGCGATGTTCCGGGCTGACAATCAGATCGTTTAGATTATGTAAGGCGCCGGCCTTGATGATAACAGGTGCAAAGTCACCGCTTGCCCGTACCGTGGATTGGCCTATCCAGCGGATTGTTTGGATGCCCCGATCACGTGTTAAAATGCGATCACCAATCTTTAGATCTTGGATCGGAACCATCGCGCCTGTCGCGATCGTTATCCGTGTGCCTTTCACGAAAGACACGCAGGCGATTTCAGCAAATCGGTTCTGCGCCGTTTCACGACAAACTTTTACAAGGCTATATTCAATTTTTGGTAGGATGCTTGTGAATGGCATGAAATAAACTTGTTCGACCAACTGATCTTTGTTCACTTCTACAATGACAAGGGCATCAATGGTTGTGCCATCTGATCCCATCAATGTAATGACACAGTCTAAAAACAGGGTATGCCCTACCGTGCCTAGGTCACCACCAGATGCGATGCTTAACCCAGTTTCCGTTAACTTAACCGAAAGTCTTTGCCGCGGAGCAACCGGAGCAATTTGATAGACATCATCTAGGATCATTTCATCCGCGAACGAAAGAGCATCCCCAGTATTGGCCCCGTGAATGACCCGAAACTGTTCGGCTGTATGGACGGGAATGGTTTGCATCTCGGGTCTTCTTCCTTTCGTAGACTGCGCACTCTTTACCAACGTTAATGTCATTGACCACACAACTTTCACATTATTCATCATTCGTTTGTTATTAGACAACAAGCCTGATAATTTTGGCGAAATCTGGACAATGCAGCGTTGATTTAACGGCAATTTCGTCTTCTTATATGCAAGTATTGTTCCATAGAGGTAAATTACAGGGGAAATTTCATGGATTTAGGTATCTCAGGTAAACGTGCCTTGGTGTGCGCATCGTCTCAGGGGTTGGGCAAAGGCTGTGCGCTGGCGCTGGCGCAGGCCGGTGTCTCATTGGTGCTGAATGCGCGTCGGGCGGACATTTTGGAACAGACGGCACAAGAGATACGATCTAAATATGCGGTTGAGGTCGTTACAGTCGCGAGTGATGTGACAACCGAGGACGGGCGTGCCAAGCTGTTAGATGCTGCGGGTGATCTTGATATTTTGGTCACAAATGCAGGTGGGCCGCCTCCAGGTCTCTGGTCGGATTGGGATCGCGAAGACTTTATCAAAGCGCTTGATGCGAACATGTTAGCGCCTATCGCTTTGATGAAGGCCGTGCTGCCCATTATGATAGAGCGTGGCTGGGGGCGTATCGTGAACATTACGTCGCAATCTGTCAAAGCGCCGATTCCACAGTTGGGTTTGTCGAATGCAGCCCGCTCAGGTCTGACGGGCTATGTTGCAGGCACATCACGCCAAGTTGCGCCGCATGGGGTTTGTATCAATAATCTCTTGCCGGGGATTCATGCGACAAACCGTGCAGTTTCGCTTGATGGCGCCGCGGCTGAACAGCAAGGCATTACACCACAGCAAGCCAAAGAAAATAGATGTCAGACCATCCCAGCACGTCGCTACGGCACAATAGAAGAGTTTGGCGCCATGTGTGCGTTTCTATGCTCACAGCATGCCGGCTTCATTGTCGGGCAAAATATCTTGCTGGATGGTGGAGCGGTTAACGCCAATCTCTAAGCGGCATCTGGGCCTGTTTCACATCAGATCACCATTTCGTTATTGTGCATATCGTGGCTCGTCACACGGTAAAACTTGTCGTAGCAAGAGCAAAACAAATGAGGTTTGGGGATGTTAACACCACTTGTAATTGCTGGGGCAATCTTTGTTATTTTAGGCACGGCCCTTGCGGCAAAGCGCCCTGTATCAGTCGAAGGATTTTTCCAAGGCAGCCAATCCAGAGGACAGGCGCCGGGACTGTGGACACTTGTTTTGAGTCAGGTCACCACATGGATCTTTGCGCGGTCACTTTTGAACTCGGCGATATTGGGATACTATTACGGCGTTGCGGGTAGTTTGGCCTATACCGCGTATTATCTATCATTTCTGACAGGCGGCGTATTTGTTGCGCGGTTACGACAGGGCGCGCACCATTCCGTTCAAGATTGGCTGCGCGAAAACTTTGGTGCGGTTGGATCTGTCACGTATAACGTCATAATCGCACTACGCCTGTTGTCCGAAGTTTTTGCCAACCTGTTGGTTGTTGGCTTGATATTTGCTGTGTTGATGCCAGATTTTGACAACATTAAAACCATGTCCATTGTGTTGGTTGCTGTTTCGACGCTGATTTATTCTGCATGGGGTGGATTGCAGGCGTCACTGAAAACGGATGTGATCCAAATGGTATTGTTTGCAATCGTTTTCGCGATTGCATTTTTATACATGGTATTTTTACCAAGCTTTCAATGGTCTGCAATTTTGACATCAGGGGGCGTCGCCGGTGCGCACAATGGTTGGATTTTGTTGTTGGTCGCGTTTTTACAAGTGCCGTCTTATCCATTGCATGACCCCGTCATGATGGACCGAGGGTTTTTAAGTGATGATGAAACATCACGGCGATCGTTTTTCCATGCTTTCTGGATCGCGTCTTTGTTCATTTTTGCCTTTGGTCTGCTTGGAATTTACGCAGCCGAGGCTGGCGCAAAAATTGAAAATGATTTGTTGGGGACTTGGACTGGGGGAATGCGACCTTGTTTGATGCGGTTGCTGTGTCTGGAACAGCATCAATGTTTCTGACACCGATTGCTGTTTTAGGTCTGTTTTTCGGGTTACGGATCGCCCTATGGTCCTATGTGGTGGGTTTTGGTGCAGCGATGTTTGGGGCAATCATTTATTTTGCGCGTGCTTCTGCATGGGCAAGCCAGCTTTTACCTGATGCGCACAAATATACCCAATTATTGGTCATTTGCATTTGTGTCCTTGGCGTAGGCTTTGTCGCAGCGTTTTTGGGGGCCTCGCGGGTTGCGTCGAAAGAGAAGGGCTGATAACCATTCTGGAAACCTGATAAGTTTTATCGGAATTTAGAATGGGGCACTTGCGTGACGCAAACACCACGGCTTGAAATCAAAAACCTCACCCGCGTGATGGATGGAAAAACGATCGTTTCGAATGTGTCGTTGTCGATCATGCCGGGTCAGGTGACATGTTTGCTGGGCCCGTCGGGGTGTGGAAAATCAACAACCCTGCGCATGATCGCAGGGGTTGATATGCAAAATAGCGGCGAAATTTGGGTTGATGGCAATTTGATCTGTGACACAGTGTTTCGTATACCACCCGAGCGTCGATCAATTGGTTTGATGTTTCAAGATTTTGCATTGTTTCCGCATTTATCGGTTGCGGACAATGTTGGTTTTGGTTTGACCTGTGGACGCGATGAAAAACGAGCGCGCGTTGAGAATTTATTGGAAAAAGTTGGTCTGCAACGGTTGATCGATCAATTTCCGCATTCCTTATCCGGTGGGGAACAACAGCGCGTTGCCTTGGCACGCGCACTTGCGCCAAAACCTCGGATAATGTTGATGGATGAACCATTTTCTGGTTTGGATAATCGTCTGCGTGATGGAATTCGTGATGAAACGCTTGCCATTCTAAAAGCGGAAGATGCGGCTGTTTTGCTGGTGACGCATGAACCCGAAGAAGCGATGCGGATGGCCGATGAGATTGCGTTGATGCGCCGCGGGAAAATTGTGCAGCGCGGCGCACCCTACAATATCTATAACGCCCCGCTTGATCGCGAAGCCGTGTCATTTTTTTCCGATGTCAACGTCATCACAGCACGCGTAAATGGCGCGTTGGCGTATACGCCCTTTGGGCATTTCTTTGCCCCCGGTTTCCAAGACGGCGCGCCTGTTGATATTGTTTTCCGCCCCCAACATATCCGTATTGATTTTGACCGTGCAGGGCAGGGGCCACGTCCAACCAAGACACTTGGTGTTGCTGCGCGCGGCATCGTTGAACGCGCCCGCTTTATGGGCAGCGAAAGCTTGGTTGAATTCAGAATGGATTATGACAACTCTATCATCAAAGCGACTGTGCCCAACGTCTTCCTGCCGAAATCTGGCCAACCACTGTGGCTGACGGTACCACGGGATCGCTGTTTCGTGTTCCCGTCGACAGATTACAATGTTTGACATCTATCTTTAGAATACAAGAATGATCATGGAATCCATTTGGCTCAAGTTTGAAATTAATGCGCCAAGGATCCAAAAATTCCCAATCAATGGGGATGATCACAGGTTGGGCACGATGTGAATTGCGAATATTGATCAAATAGCTGGCCACCTCTGTGCCGCTGCTGGCGTAAAGTGTCAGGCGGACCTGAAAAAATTTACGGGATTTAACAGCAATTTCATCCTCTTTGATTTTCACCCATGCTTTGGATGCGCGTGATCCGCTGGGAATAAAAAAGTCAAAAGAGTTAGCGTTTGCGCACAGATCATGCGTTTCAGGTGCGAGATTCGCATCAATATCAAAACGGTTATGTCCGTGATCGTCGGACGCGAAATTGAACACCTGCGTTACAGAGAGCGCATTTGTTAATATTGCCGAGTAAAACATGGTGCGAAAAGGTATCATTTTGCTCTTTTTCTTGGATGTTGCGGTATTGGTTCCCAGTCAGTTTGCCTTGATATTTCTTTAGTTTATTCTGCATTTTCTTTTAAGTCTCCATGAGATCTTGCTTCTGCAATTGCA
>RFZH01000053.1 GCA_009920815.1 Paracoccaceae bacterium | reverse complement strand
TAACGGCGTCGCGATCCTGTCAAAAATGCCGATCACGGAAACCGTGGCGTTTGATTTCGCTGATCTTGGACATGCACGTCATATTGCAGGTCGTTTAGAAAATGGCGTAACCGTTCACAACTTTTATGTGCCCGCGGGGGGTGACATTCCCGATCGGGACAAAAACGAAAAATTCGGACAAAAGTTGGATTATCTGACCGATATGCGAAACGAGTTTAGGGCAAATGCGCCACAAAAAGCCATCCTTGTTGGCGATTTGAACATCGCCCCGCGCGAAGATGATGTTTGGAATCATAAAAGCCTATTGAAAATTGTCAGCCATACCCCGATCGAGGTGGAACATCTGGCCCAAGTCCAAGAGGCTGGCAAATGGGTTGATGTCACGCGCCAAGACATACCTGAGGGCCTGCTGTACAGCTGGTGGTCCTATCGCGCCAAAGACTGGGATGCGGCTGACAAGGGGCGGCGTTTGGATCATATTTGGGCGACGCCCGATATCTCGTCGGCAGCGCATAGCAGCAAAATCGTACGCGACGCGCGCGGCTGGGACCAACCCAGTGATCACGCACCAGTTTTTGCAACTTTTGACCTTTGAAAAGTCGAATGACGCTGCCATATAAAGCAAAACGAATAGAATGGAGTGTTCCATGTTGGAATTAGGACAGGCACCAGCCGCGGGCGATTTAATCAAAGACGTATCCGAAGCCAATTTCATGGCCGAAGTTGTCGATGCCAGCCAAGAGGTTCCGGTGATCGTTGATTTTTGGGCACCTTGGTGTGGTCCGTGTAAAACCTTAGGTCCGGCACTAGAGGCAGCAGTAACCGCAGCGCGTGGTGCTGTCAAAATGGCTAAGATCAATGTTGATGAAAACCAAATGATTGCGGGACAAATGCGTGTCCAATCAATTCCAACGGTCTATGCCTTTTGGAAAGGACAGTGAAGATCCGATGAATGTGGCCTCATTTGCGGGTATTGCGCGGTGTTATATTGCGTTAAATGACTTAGAACAGGCCGAGGCCGTGTTAAATGGCGCGCCGGCGGAAATTTCCACTGCGGCAGAAATCGAAGCTGTGCATGCACAGATCCAACTGGCGCGCCAAGCCGAAAACGCAGGCCCGTTGGCAGAATTGTCAGAGGCAGTAGCCTCTGATGAGGCAAATCATCAAGCACGGTTTGATTATGCGAACGCTCTTTATGCAGCGGGCAAGGCCGAAGAGGCGGTGGCGCAATTATTGGAATTGTTCCGTCGAGACCGCGAATGGAATGATGGTGCCGCAAAAGCGCAATTGTTCACGATTTTTGATGCCCTCAAGCAAAATGATCCAATTGTTTTAAATGGTCGACGCAAGCTAAGCTCTATGATATTTTTATAGAAACTTAGGTGAAAACACCCATGCCGTTTCAATTTGATTTGCCACAAACTATTCCAGTGTTCCCGCTGCCGAAAGCGCTGTTGTTACCGCGTGCACGGTTGCCATTGCACATTTTCGAACCGCGCTATTTGGCGATGATAGAAGATGTGATGAAAACACCGGAACGTTTGATCGGCATGATCCAACCACTGGGGCAGGATCGTCTGCATAAGGTTGGATGCGCTGGGCGTTTGACGCAGTTTTCGGAAACCGAAGACGGGCGATACATGGTGACGCTCACCGGGATAAACCGGTTTCATGTGGTATCAGAGCAATCTGGTTTTGCACCATATCGACGCGTGGACGTTGATTGGTCACATTACATTGATGATCGTAAGCCGACAGAGACAGATAAAACGTTTGATCGTGACGCCTTTTTTGAGTTGCTCGAAAGATATCTTTCAGGGCGCGGAATGTCGACTGACTGGGAAACGTTGAACGAAGCCGAGGATGAGCTTTTGATAAATTCATTGGCGATGATGCTGAATTTTGAGTCAGAAGAAAAGCAAGCGCTTTTGGAAACGCCCACGCTCAAATCACGTCGTGAGACGTTGACCACCTTGATTGAGTTTAGCCTGCACAGCAGTTTGAGCGAGGATGTTTTACAATGAATGACATAACACCCCAGCAATTTGATCGCCGTATGCTTGAGGCGCTGGTGTGCCCACAGACGCAAGGCACTCTTGAATTCGACGCCGACCATCACGAGCTGATATCCCGCGCTGCGGGATTGGCGTTCCCAATTCGCGATGGCATTCCCGTTATGTTGATCGACGAGGCCCGTGTTATCGACGATTAGGCGTCGTTAAGACATCCAGCGTGGCAATTCGCCAGAAAGTCCTGCCGCTTCGCGGATAAAGCTGCGCCGCGCTGACGGGAATTTATTGATCAATCCCATCCCAAGTGTTCGGCCAAATCGCAACACGGGGTTATTGTTTGAAAACAGTTTGTTGAAACTATCTGTCGCAAGCGCGAGGGTTTGATTGTCAAATCGACGCCATTCTTGATAGCGATCTAAAACGGCAGGGGATGAAAAATCTTCGCCGCGCTCACATGCAGATTGAATAACGTCGCACAAGACCGCGATGTCGCGTAGCCCCGCATTTAGGCCTTGCCCAGCTATTGGATGAATCCCATGCGCAGCGTCCCCAATCAAGGCAACACGCGGTGCGATAAAGTCATTAGCCATCGTCAGCCCGAGCGGATAACTAAACCGCTGACCAGCCAGTGCAATTTCACCTAAAAAGCTGCCAAAACGTGGACGCAGGATATCTAAATAATCTGCATCACCCAGAGACATGATCGTAGTGGCATTTTCTGGTGTTTCAGACCAGACGATCGAACATCTATTTTCACACAATGGCAGAATGGCCAAGGGACCCGCAGGCATGAAATATTGATAGGCAATCCCATTGTGGGGGCGTTCATGTTCAATGGCACAAACCAGCGCCGTCTGTTCATAGCGCCATCCTGTCCGCCGTATCCCAGCGCGCGTCGCCGTTTCACTTTGGCGACCGTCGGCGCCAATCAGTAGCTTTGCACCATAGGTTGTCTGATCATCACATGTCACCGTTATGCCGCGTTCATCAACGCGTTGGTCAATGATTTTGGTCTGCGTAAGATAAGTGATCTTTTCGCTACGCCGGATGGCGTCTTGGAGAACTGGCCGTAAATGCCTATCTTCGACCATATGGCCCATGGGCCCTTCTTCGATTTCATTGTGGTCGAAATGCAAGAAAAATGGCGAAGGACCTTGTCCGACTGATCCATCGAACACTTTGATATCTAACATGGGTTGTGCATGTTTGGACAACTGGTCCCACAAGCCTAAGGCGCGCATCAACCGAACCGACGTCAGAGCCATCGCGTAAGATCGTCCGTCAAAGTGTTCTTGCATTTGGGAATGATCGGGATTGGCATCGATCACAAGTGTAGACAGGCCCAACTTGGCCGCGCCAAGCGCCATGGTTGCCCCATTTAGTCCGCCACCTGCAATAATGATATCATATGATGTTGTCATAGCCGCAATATGGGCCTTCATTCGGGATTGTCCAGTGCACCTGATGTCGCTAGGCTGATTTTAAATGATTGATCGGGTGACGCATAATGAAAAAAATGACCGCAGCACAAATGGGACGGGCAATCGAACGGGGCGAATTGGATCCCGTTGATTTGGCGGAATCGTATTTTGCCGCAATTGAGGCACATGAATTCTCAGAACGTATCTACGCACGCCTTACCAAAGATCGGGCCTATGGCGAAGCGCGTGCCGCACGCGACCGCGCCAAAGCTGGGTTGCGCCGGTCCGCTTTGGATGGCGTTCCGATAAGTTGGAAAGATTTATTCGACACGGCAGGATGCGAAACCGCGGCTGGATCGGCCCTGTTACAAGGGCGCGTACCGGATACCGATGCATTGGTGTTAAAGTACGCAACACTGGCTGGCGCTGTGTGTTTGGGCAAAACACATATGTCAGAATTAGCTTTTTCCGGACTTGGGCTGAACCCGATTACACAGACACCGCCATGTGTGAATGATCACGATGCCGTGTCGGGGGGGTCCTCCTCTGGCGCGGCGGCGTCAGTTGCGTTTGGTTTGGCACCGTTGGCGATTGGCTCAGATACTGGGGGATCTGTCCGTATTCCATCGGTTTGGAACGATTTGGTCGGTTTGAAAACCACGTCTGGTGATTTATCACTGGATGGTGTTGTCCCACTGTGCGCGCGCTTTGATACGGTCGGGCCGTTGGCGCAAACGGTGGAAGATGCCGCATTGGCTTACGCCATTCTATCGGGTCGGCCTGCGATTGATATGTCTGTGCCTACATCATTGAAAGGACGCAAATTCGCTGTTTTGACAACGACGGCCTTGGATCACCTGCGCGATGCGCCGCGCGCGGCGTTTGAAACGGCCGTGGCAAAATTTGCCGAATCCGGTGCAGAGATTATCCGCATTTCTGCACCAGAAGTGGAAACCGCATTGGCCTTGAGTGCAACGTTATTTGCACCCGAAGCCTATGGGACATGGCAATCTGAGATTGAGGCAGCGCCGCATAAAATGTTTGATAAAATACGTGATCGTTTCCGTGGCGGCGCGTCGGTTGGGGCTGCAGAATATATCGCAGCATGGCAAACATTAGAGCGTTTGCGCACCGAATTCGTGATAAGAACAGCTGGTTATGATGCTGTGCTGGTGCCGACAGCGCCCAGTTTGCCACCGAATATCGCGCGTCTATTGAGCGATGACGACTATTATGTGTCTGAAAATCTCTTGGCCTTGCGCAATACACGGATCGCAAATCTGATGGGTACATGTGCGTTGACATTGCCCACAGGTGTGCCGAGTTGCGGTATCACGCTGATGGGGCAACCCTTCCAAGAACGGCGCATTTTACGTCTTGGTTTGATGGCCGAGGCGGCGTTGGCGTAAAATAAACTGCGTTTTTCGGGCCACATTGTTGAAAATACGGCGCGTTTTTCTGGACGAAGCGGTAAACCTCAGGTATCTTATAGAAAAACGGGGCATAAGACCCTGATCTATGAGGCACATTATGAGGTTTCCCGAGCGGTTTTCGAACCTTCCGGCCTATGCGTTTCCGCGTCTGCGCGCTCTGTTGGATCATCATCCAGCGGGCGGACCAGTGCGCCATATGACAATTGGCGAGCCAAAGCACGCCTTTCCTAAGTGGGTCACCGATATTATCGTTGAAAATGCCGCTGGATTTAACAGTTATCCTGCGAACGATGGCACAGTGGAATTACAGTCTGCAATTTCAGATTGGATTGCAAAACGATTTGACGTGGTTGTCGATGCCTCGACACAAATCATGACCGCAAATGGCACGCGCGAGGCGCTATATAACGCAGCGATGGCCTTATGCCCCGAAGAAAAACACAACCAGCGTCCTGTCGTTTTGATGCCCAATCCGTTTTATCAGGTCTATATGATCGCTGCGATTTCTGTCGGAGCCGAGCCTGTGTTTGTGCCCGCCACTGCAGCCACCGGATTTTTGCCTGATTATCATTCGCTGCCCGCGGATATCCTGAACCGCACAACGATTGCCTATTTGTGTTCGCCATCAAATCCACAGGGTGCAATTGCGACCTATGATTATTGGCGAGAACTGATTACGCTTGCAGAGCGTTATGATTTTCAAATCTTTGCTGATGAATGTTATTCAGAGATTTATCGCGACGACGCGCCTGTGGGCGCACTGCAAGTTGCCAAAGATTTGGGTGCAGATCCCGAGCGCGTGATCATTTTCCACTCCTTGTCCAAACGTTCCAATCTACCTGGATTGCGATCTGGCTTTATCGCGGGTGGGCCACAGTCTATCGCGCGCTGTAAACAATTGCGCGCCTATTCAGGCGCGCCCATTCCTGCGCCGCTCCAGGCTGTGTCTGTTGCCGCGTGGTCTGACGAAGAACATGTTATCGAGAATAGACGCTTGTATCGTGAAAAATTCGAACTTGCGGATCGCGTCTTGGGCGATATCGACGGATATCACAGCCCGCAGGCAGGATTTTTCCTGTGGCTGAACGTCAGTGATGGCGAAGCGGCGGCAGTGCGTCTTTGGCAAGAAACTGGCGTACGTGTTTTGCCGGGGCGATACTTATCGAAAGAAACCAAAGATGGCACACCTGGCGCCCCTTATATCAGGGTCGCATTGGTTGCATCCAAAGAAGAAACAGAGGCAGGGCTAATTGCGCTGAAACACTGTTTATATAAAAAGTGAGGCTGGCATGACATATCATCACGCACGAGGACGCGACCCTTTGATCGATAGCAAAACCCAAGAAACCCTTCAACGGCGTGGCGCCGAATTGATGGGGCTGGTGCTAATCGCATTTTCCGTGGTTATCGGCCTGATCCTGTTTAGCTATTCGCCGACTGATCCAGGCTTGGCTTCTGCGTCGGATATACCAGTTCAAAATTGGCTGGGTACATTTGGTGCGAATGTTGCGTCCCCTTTGATGTTGATCTTAGGCTTGGGGGCATGGTCGTTTGCAATTATGTTGTTCACTTGGGGGATACGATTTTTCCTGCACAAAGGATCTGATCGTGCAACAACCCGATTGGTCTTTGCGCCAATAGCAATTGCCTTATTCTCAATTTATGCCGCATCTTTGGTGCCAGCCGCTGCATGGACGCATAACTTTGGAATGGGCGGGTTGTTCGGCGATACCGTTGTCGGATCTTTGTTGTCCTTTTTACCTGTTTCGCCTGGCGTTGGTATTACTTTGGTACTTTTGACCTCAATTGGTGCGATGGTTGCGCTGGGGCTTTTTGTTCTTGGCTTTGACAAAGAAGAACTGCGCATGATCGCACGTTTCCTTTATATCGGCGTCGTAATGAGCTATGCGGCACTTGCAACTGCCATGGGGCGCGGAGCCAATAAGGCCATCGTTGTTGCGCGGGATGCGCATGATAAAACGGCACAACGCCGTGACATCAAGCTAAGCCGCGATGCAGACGTCGAAGATGATTTTCTAGAGTATGACTTCGCGCCAAAGGTCGAGGTGAATGAACCTAAATCAAGCTTTTTGTCGCGCATGCCGTTATTAAAGAAAAAATTTGAAACAATGCCTGAGCCTGAGTTGGTCGAGAGTGTGTCAAATGTTCAAGTTGATGAAATGCCCGGCGAAGAACGTATCAAGTCGCGCGCAGAACGTATTGAGCCGTCTTTTTTATCACAGCCCTCACATGGCCATAATAGCGTAGATCCTGCTGACGCGTTCGACGATATGGCCTTTACGTCCGATCCAATTGATGAGGATTGGGAACAAGATCTTTATGAACCACAAGATGTGCCGCAAAGCCAACTAGAACAATCGGGGTATGAATCTAAAAAGAACGTGGTTCAGCAACCGACGCGCAAACCCATTCAACAATCTGTGCGCGCCCGCGCCGAAGCACAACCTGCCTTGAATTTTGGTGATGCAAACAGGGTTGAATTTGAATTGCCGCCCCTTGGATTATTGGAAAATCCAGCGACCATTCAAAGGCTGCACCTATCGGACGAGGCGTTAGAGGAAAACGCACGTTTGTTAGAAGCCGTTTTGGACGATTATGGCGTTAAGGGCGAAATCGTCTCTGTGCGCCCAGGTCCGGTCGTCACCATGTATGAATTAGAACCTGCACCAGGCCTCAAAGCCAGCCGTGTTATAGGATTGGCGGACGATATCGCGCGGTCCATGTCAGCGCTGTCTGCCCGTGTGTCAACGGTGCCTGGTCGTTCGGTGATCGGTATCGAATTGCCAAATGAAAACCGCGAAAAGGTTGTGTTGCGCGAAATTCTGTCATCGCGTGCCTTTGGGGATGGTAATCATAAATTGCCTTTGGCGCTGGGCAAGGATATCGGCGGTGAACCGATTGTGGCGAATTTGGCGAAAATGCCCCACCTTTTGATCGCGGGGACCACGGGTTCGGGTAAATCGGTTGCGATCAACACGATGATCCTTTCGCTGCTCTACAAGCTGACACCCGAAGAATGTCGATTGATTATGATCGATCCGAAAATGTTGGAATTGTCGGTTTATGACGGCATCCCGCATTTGTTGTCACCTGTTGTGACCGACCCGAAAAAAGCGGTTGTTGCCCTGAAATGGGTGGTCGGTGAAATGGAAGAGCGCTATCGCAAAATGTCGAAAATGGGCGTGCGCAATATCGATGGTTATAACGGCCGTGTCCAGGACGCTTTGTCCAAGGGCGAAATGTTCAGCCGCACGATTCAGACGGGATTTGATGATGAAACCGGGGATCCCGTTTTTGAAACCGAAGAATTCAAGCCAGAGAAAATGCCCTATATCGTTGTGATCGTCGACGAAATGGCAGATTTGATGATGGTTGCAGGTAAGGAAATCGAAGCCTGTATTCAACGCTTGGCCCAAATGGCGCGTGCGTCAGGCATCCATTTGATCATGGCCACGCAGCGTCCGTCTGTGGACGTGATTACGGGCACGATCAAGGCGAACTTTCCAACAAGGATTTCGTTCCAAGTGACATCGAAAATCGACAGCCGCACTATTTTGGGCGAAATGGGCGCAGAACAATTGTTGGGTATGGGCGATATGCTTTACATGGCAGGCGGGTCAAAAATCATGCGCTGCCATGGTCCTTTTGTTTCTGACGAAGAAGTTGAAGAGATTGTGAACCACTTAAAAGCGTTTGGTCCCCCCGACTACAAATCAGGTGTTGTGGACGGTCCAGAGGATGACAAAGTCGACAGCATCGATTTGGTTTTAGGGCTTGGTGGCAATACCGACGGCGAAGACGCTCTTTATGACCAAGCTGTTGGAATCGTTCTAAAAGACCGCAAAGTATCGACCAGTTATATTCAACGCAAATTGGCGATCGGGTACAACAAAGCGGCGCGCCTTGTCGAACAGATGGAGGACGAAGGCCTTATTTCTGCCGCCAATCATGTCGGCAAACGTGAAATCTTGGTGCCGGAACAGCAATAATCCGCCGCCCTTCGGGGCGGCGATATCACATTTACGCGAAAGGGGATGCATGTGATCGCCTTTCCAATTATTTTAAAGCTATGAAAAAAACGCTTTTATCAATTGGCATCATTGCCGTGTTATCCGCCAGCACTGCGCTTGCTGATAAATTATCGCTGGATAGTCTTTCTCGGTATTTGAATGAACTATCGACGGTTCAGTCACAATTTACGCAGATTAACACAGACGGGACATTGTCCACGGGTAAGATTTATATCAAGCGTCCAGGACGAATTCGGTTCGAATATGATCCTCCAAACAATGCATTGGTCTTGGCCTCTGCGGGTGCTTTGGCGATATTTGATCCAAAGGGAAACGAAACACCAGAAAGCTATCCACTTAGCAAAACGCCGCTTTCATTGATCCTTGGTACATCGATTAATTTGGCGCGGGATCGTATGGTGGTTGGTCATCACTATGATGGCACGGCAACGACGCTAACAGTTCAGGATCCAGATCACCCTGAACGTGGTCGCTTGGATTTGATATTTACCGGACAAACACCAGAATTGCGTCAATGGATCGTACACAACGAAAGCGGAGAAGCGACGATTGTCATCCTAAACGACACACAAAATGGTACGCGACTGGGTGACCAGATGTTTAATATACCTTTAGAAATAGATCGCCGCAAAGAACAAAGGAAATAGCCCGCATCATCTGCGGGCCACTTTTAAGATTTGCCACAGCTTGCGAGTTGCCGTTCGTACATATTACTGCGGGTTTGGACTTTATCAGCGACATCAATCAACCACGCTTTTTTGCGGTGCGACCCGCGTGAGTATCCAGTTTGACCTTCGTGATAGGCTAAATATTGGTTTCGCGTGTCAGATAGGGATAAGCCCAATTTATTTTTGGAATTGTTCATATACCAACCCATGAAATCGGCTGCATCATTGATATTGTCGCGTCGCGCGCCAAAACGGCCCGTCGCACGACGATAATCGGCCCAAGTTCCATCAAGCGCTTGGGCATAGCCATAGGCGGAGCTTTGTCGTCCGCGTGGAATAACCCCTAAGAAATAACGCATTGGCGTTCGCGCATTCCCAATAAATTTGCTTTCCTGATGGATTGTCGCCATTTGCACATGCACAGGAACACCCCATTTCCGTTTGGCGGACTGGAACGCACGACTAAACCCTGGTCGTTGTGACAAGATTGAACACGCGTTGTCCATATTGCGCGGGGCCGAATTATAGGTTGCGCCACATGACGCAAGTAATAGCACACATAAAATTGTGCGAAGAGTTCTGCTCATTCCTCTCTCGCTTTCTTTGTTTTTTATCGTGAAATTGTACAAAATTTCTGACCAATCTGAAACCCCAATTATGGATAGGTACTCAATACGGCCTGATTGTGCCTAAATACCTTTCAATATGATAAATGCTACAAAGTTGTTTGGGTTTTATGCACACATTGTTTCGTCAATATGATATACTGCGCGCTAGACAATGTATTTTCAAAGATGTAGAAGCACGACCTGGAGTAACGGGTGACTATGTATACGAAAATTGCAAAATACCACCTTGGTCAGGTTGTGCGCCACCGCAAACATCCGTTTCGCGGTGTTGTGTTCGATGTTGACCCAGAATTTAATAATACTGATGAATGGTACGAAGCGATCCCCGAGGATAGTCGGCCCAAAAAAGAGCAGCCCTATTACCATCTGCTGGCTGAGAATGATCATAGCTATTATGTGGCCTATGTCTCAGAACAGAATTTGGTCGAGGATGCCTCAGGTGAACCGGTTGAACATCCGGATATCACAGATTTGTTTGGCCCATTTCAAGATGGCCACTATCCGCTCCATTTCAATATGAACTGAGACGCTTAATAGCCCAGGGCGCATCCGTCTTTGCGGGGATCAGACCCAGCCTCTAAGACACCCGTGTCATGCATATAAATCGCTTGCGCTCCGCCAATTGGGGGCACGTCTTGCGTGATTTTATGACCAATATCGGCAAGTTCTTGCACGACTTGGGCACTATATCCGCGTTCGATTTTCAACATCCCCGCTTCGGCAAATGCGCGGGGGGCGTCGATTGCTGACTGTACAGACATGCCGTATTCTAGCATATTTGAAATTAATCGAATATGTCCATTAGGCTGATATTGCCCGCCCATCACACCAAAAGGCATAACGGGAGCACCATTTTTTGACAACATAGCGGGGATAATCGTGTGCATTGGACGCGCCCCGCCCTGCAATTCGTTTCTATGACCTGGGATCAAGTTAAATCCCGCGCCGCGATTTTGAAACAGCACGCCAAAGTCACGGCTTGCAATGCCCGAACCAAAGCCATGAAAAATTGAATAGATCAGTGAAACACTCATCCGGTCCTGATCGACCACTGTGATATAAACAGTGTCTTTGTGTACCGCCTCTGTCGTACCGATCACATCCGTGATAACGCTGTCCATTTTAATCAAATCCGCCAGCGTTTTTGCCGTTTCAGGGGCCAACATGCGTTCTTGAACGATTCCATGATCATTGTCAGCGATAAAGCGGTTTCGTGCATCATATGCCAGCTTTGCAGCCTCTGCCTCGATATGGGTGCGCAGCGCGCCAAACGGTTCCATCGAAGCCATGTCAAAATGCGACAGTATGTTCGCCATCAAAAGGGCGGTTGCACCTTGGCCGTTTGGTGGATGCTCGACAAGATCAAAGCCGTGGTATGACCCTTTTATTGGGGTCGTATAAAACGCGATCTGACGATCAAAGTCGTCAAGCGTGTGAACGCCCCCTAACGCACGCAGGCTGTTCACCATGTCTTCGGCAACTTTACCGCGATAGAACCCATCGCGACCCTGTTTTGCAATCTCGGTAAGAACGTCGGCAAGTTTTGGATGCGCATGGCGGTCGCCGATGCGGGGCGCTTTGCCATTGTTTGTAAAATAAGGGTGCGCTGTTTCATGAAGATCGCCGATCAATCCCGTCCAATCTGCGGCAACCCGCGGTGCAACGGGAACACCTGTTTTTGCATAGTGAATCGACGGCGCCAGAATGCGATCGATGCCCAATTTGCCCCAATCTGCACTGAGCTGGCAAAAGGCATCCACAGCCCCCGGGATCGTCACTGCGCTGACATCGCGCAGTGGAACGGTGCTATGTCCTTGATCCCTCAGCAATTGCGCATTCAGCGCGGCAGGCGCGCATCCAGATCCGTTCATAGCAAGGATATCATCGCGTCCGGCAGGTGAAAACAACACAAAGCAATCGCCACCGATCCCTGTCATTTGAGGTTCACAAATCCCAAGCAGGATGCCTCCCGCAATGGCTGCGTCCATGGCGTTGCCGCCGCTTTTCAATGTCTCTATAGCAACTTGAGCGGCTAAGGGATGGCTTGTCGCCACTGCGCCGTTGTCCGCAAAAACCGCTGAACGTCCAGGTAGATGAAAATCACGCATGTTGATAAACCCTCGTTTGTGTCGCAACTTTAGGCGTAAACAAATTGGGATCAACAGAAAAATCTCTGATATGGGGCGTGTGGGGGCAGCA
>RFZH01000052.1 GCA_009920815.1 Paracoccaceae bacterium | reverse complement strand
CAGCAACCCCAGCGTTTCGCTGACCCGTTCTTTCAGATACCGGCGGTTGCCTTGGAACGGTTGCGCGCGCGAAATGTCGACATCGCCCAAATCAAACGGTTTTTCGCCGGTGTCCATCCAATGCGATAGCGCCATGCCCGCACCGCCCGCAGATTGAATGCCGATTGAGTTAAATCCAGCGGCCACCCAGACGTTGTCCATTTCCGGTGATAACCCAAGGTGATAGGCGTTGTCGGGGGTAAAGCTTTCTGGTCCGTTAAAGAACGTGTGAATCCCCGCCTCGCCCAAAATGGGCATGCGGTTGACAGCCTGTTCCAAAATGGGTTCGAAATGATCGAAATCCTCGGGCAGTTGGTCAAATTCGAAATCTTTTGGGATGCCGTTCATCGCCCATGGCTTGGCCACGGGTTCAAAGGCACCCAGCATCAATTTACCTGCATCAACCTTGTAATACGCGCATTCGTCGGGCACGCGCAGAACGGGCAATTGTTCCAATCCCGCGATGGGTTCGGACACAATATAGAAATGTTCACACGCATGTAGGGGAACGTTTGTGCCCGCCATGCGGCCCACTTCGTATCCCCACATCCCCGCACAGTTGACGATCATGTCGCAGGTGATCGTGCCAGATGCGCCGTCATCGGATTGCCAATCAACGGCGGTGACGCGGCTATCTTGTTTTTGCAGACCTGTGACACAGGTGTATTCCGCGATGACCGCGCCGCGATTGCGCGCGCCTTTTGCCAGTGCCAACGCGATGTTGCCGGGATCGCCTTGTCCGTCTTTGGGCAGATACACACCGCCTACGACGCCGTCCAAATTCAGATGGGGGTATTTTTCGCCGACTTCGGCCGCGGAAATTTCAGTAATGTCCACGCCAAACGCACGTGCCATCGCGGCGGAGCGTTTCAATTCCTCCATCCGTTCCGATGTCAATGCGATTGTGATGGATCCAACACGGCGGAATCCGGTGGCAAGGCCTGTTTCTGCCTCAAGATTACCATATAACTCTTGGGAATATTTCGCGAGCTTGGTCATGTTCGCGGTTGCACGCAATTGGGCAATCAGGCCCGCGGCATGCCATGTGGTGCCTGATGTTAATTGTTTGCGTTCCAACAATACAACGTCGGTCCACCCCAATTTGGTCAGGTGATAGGCCACGGAACAGCCCACAACACCCCCACCGATAATGACAACGCGTGCGTGATTAGGAAGATTGGTCATGTGTTTTTACCTAAGATGCGCCAAAACGGCGGGAAAGTTCAGTGATGTGTTCGGGGCCAACTTCGCAGCAGCCGCCAATCAGGGTTGCGCCAGCGGCGATCCAGCCATCGGCGAAATTGGCATAGCCTTGCGGGGTCAGGTCGGCACGTTTGGAAAAGCTTTCGGCAACGACGTCGCCCATTTCCAATTTCTTGATCGACGTGAATCCATTGGCATAGGCCCCAAATGGGACAGGGACGCCAGCCAAAGTGGGCATCGCCGCGGTGATCGTTTCCGGCAGCGAACAGTTTAGCAAAACGGCATCAGCGCCCAGATCAGCAATCAGGTCCAAGGCATCGCTCAGGGCTTCGCCCGACCGCAGACGTGACGTGTCGGTATCATCGGACAATGACATACTGATCCAAACGGGTTTGCCGCGCCCCTGCATGGCGGTGAGGGCGGCACGAACCTCAAGCAATGATCCCAAGGTTTCGGCCAGCATAATATCGACGCCGTTCGCCTGTGCGTCGGCGATTTGGGAATATAGGTCCGCGGCGCGGTCATAATCGTTGTTCAGGTCAGGATTATAACTGGAAAAGAGGGGCGGCAAGCATCCTGTGATGCGGACAGATTGACCACTTGCATCGCGGGCGCGCTGGGCAGAGTCAATCGCCGCCTGTTGCAGCGATTGGAAATGATCAGCGTGGCCGTATTTCGACAAACGTTCAGGTGTCGCGGAATAGGCGTTGATTGTGATCACCTCTGCCCCTGCGGCAATATAATCGCCATGAACGGCGGTCACTAGATCAGGTTCGTCCAATAGAACGCGGGCCGACCACATTTCGGTTGGCGGGTTTTTGGACCGCGCCAACAATTCTTGGCCCATGCCTCCATCGAGAATTGTGATCATGCGCGGATCCTTTCATTCTCTGCATCCCACAAAGGTTGATCCTCTTGCACGGTTGCCTTGCGGCGTTCGCCGTAAATTTCGACCTCTATTTCGGTGCCGGCCACGGCCAGATCAGCACGGATCATGCCCAAAGCGATGGAGGCGTTCACACGGTATCCCCACGCGCCTGATGTGGTTTCCCCGACGATTTCGCCATTGTGCCAGAGCGTCGACATATAGGGCGCATCACAATCGCCCGCGTCAACGATCAGCGTGACAAAGCGCTTGGTAACACCTTGTTGTTTTTCGGCCAAAAGCGCGGCTTTGCCACGGAAATCTTGTGGTTTGTCCAATTTGACGAAACGGTCAAGCCCGCCTTGGAACAGCGTGTAATCGGTGGAAAGGTCGCCTTTCCATGCGCGATACCCCTTTTCCAAACGTAACGAATTTAACGCCCACATGCCGAATGGTTTTGCGCCCGCGTCTGTGACCGCTTTGTATAGATCCGCGATATGGTCGTTGGCGGCGTGAATTTCCCAGCCCAGTTCGCCCGCAAAGCTGACCCGCGCCAACGCACAAGGGTGTCCTGCCACAGTTGCGGGTTGGATGGACAGCCAAGGCAATGTTAAATCCGCCTCGGTGCCCAGTGCAGCAAACAAATCACGCGATTTTGGTCCCGTCACGATCAAGGTGCCATATTCGGTTGAATGATCCGTCAGGGTCAAACCATCGGGTAGGGCGTTTTTCAAAATCTCAAAATCATGCCATTGCGCGGTGGCCGCGGTGATCAGGGTAAAGAAATCGTCGGCATGACGCAGAACAGACATTTCTGTCAGAATCCGCCCCCGATCATCAGCGAAATAGGCAAGGTTCATCCGCCCTACCTTGGGCAGGCCGCCCGTGATCATACCGCGGAGCCATTCTGCCGCGCCATCCCCCGATAGGTTGAACCGCGAAAACCCAGGTAGGTCCAAGACGCCGACATTGTCGCGGACCGCTTCGCATTCTTCGCGGATGCGCTGTTCCCATGGGCCGGAACGGCCCCATGTTTGTGTGGCTTCCTCGGACGTGTCATCACCTGGCTGCGCAAACCAATTTGCGCGTTCCCAGCCATTATAGGCGCCCATCTGACCGCCCTTGGCGATCACCTGCGCATGTGCGGGGGACAGTTTTTTATCACGTCCCGCCGGCCATGAATGCCATGGGAAATGCATGGCGTATTCGTGGCCATAAACCTCCATGCCCTTAGCGACGCAATAATCGTGGTCGGTGTAATCGGTGTAACGACGTGGGTCACACGACCACATATCCCATTCGGTGAACCCTTGGGTGATCCATTCGGCCAAGACTTTGCCGGCACCGCCGCCTTGGGCGATACCAAAGGTAAAGACGCAAGCTTCGAACGCGTTTTTCACGCCGGGCATTGGGCCGATCAATGGCAATCCGTCGGGGGCGTAGGGGATCGGCCCGTTGATCACGCGGGACACGCCGGACGTGCCCAGCAGCGGTACGCGCTCCATCGCGTCGGTTACGATATCCTCGATACGGTCAAGATCGTCGTTCCAAAGCTGAAAGCTGAAATCATCGGGCATGGGGTCGTCTGGTGTGGCCCAATGCGCACGGCAATTTGGTTCATATGGACCAAGGTTAAAGCCATGCTTTTCCTGCCGCAGGTAATACGACACATCCACATCACGCAACAATGGCAATTTATGACCGACCGCTTTGGTATGGGCTTCGATTTCGGGGATTTCCTCGGACAGCAAATATTGATGGCTCATCACCATCATGGGGACCGTGCGGCCACCATAAGGTTTGAACCATTCGCCGACGCGTTGGGCGTAATAGCCTGCGGCGTTTACCACATAATCTGCATGAATGTCGCCCTTTTCGGTGTGTACAATCCATGTGCCATCGCCGTTTTGTGTGACTCCCGTCGCGGGGGTAAAGCGCAGGATTTTCGCACCCATATCGCGCGCACCTTTGGCCAGAGCTTGGGTCAGCTGCGCGGGATCAATGTCACCGTCGTTGGGGTCATATAAGGCGCCCATAAGGTCATGTGTTTCGATAAATGGATAGCGTTCTTTGACTTGGTCAGGTGTTAGGATTTCCAAATCCATCCCTTGGTATTTACCCATCGACGCGGCGCGTTTGAATTCCTGCATCCGTTCCGCTGTATGCGCCAAGCGGATGGACCCCGTTTGGTGATAATTCATCGGGTAATCGACCTCGTCCCCCAGACGGGCATAGAGCTCGGTTGAATAGCGTTGCATATTCATGATCGACCAGCTGGTGGAAAAGGTCGGAACGTTGCCTGCCGCGTGCCATGTGGACCCTGCGGTCAATTCGTTCTTTTCCAGCAGGACACAGTCCGTCCACCCTGCTTTGGCCAAATGGTACAGGCTGGACGTGCCGACAACGCCGCCCCCGATGATCACGACACGTGCGCGTGTTGGAAAATCTGACATGATTTACTCTCCCTATTGCGTGGCAAGGCGCATGGCCAATGCCCCGTAAACGCCCGCCGCTATTTTGTTGATTGTCGTTTCGCGCCCCTGCAATGCGGACCGCATTTTTCCAGCAATCAGCCCATAGGCCGATGTGATGATGAACCCCGTGATGCCAAAGATGATCCCAAGGATAATGATTTGCGTGGCAACCGACCCAATGTGCGGATCGGTAAAGCTTGGTAAAAACGCAAGAATGAACAAGGCAACTTTGGGGTTAAGCAGGTTGGTCATGGCGCCGCGTTTGAATGCGGTGACCAACGATGGTGCCCCACGTTGGTGGGTGTCGTCAGCCTGTGCGCGCCACGATTTTATTGCCAAATAAGCCAGATACGCCGCCCCCGCCCAGCGTAGTATTTCAAACGCGATTGGGTGCGCCGCCAAAAGCGCGGCAATGCCCAAGGCAGTCAACGCAACATGAACCAGCGACGCCGACGCAATCCCTGCCGCCGCGGCCACGCCTGCCATCTCACCCCCGCGCAACGCGGTGGCAATGGTAAACATCACATCCGCGCCGGGTGTCAGGTTTAGCGCAATCCCAGCCAAAACAAAGGTCATGATGATATGTGCGTCCATGGCAAAAAGTGTGTCGATCATACCGCCCCCAAAAGGGCGAAATAGCCCAACAAGACACCATAGATCACAAAGCAAACGGCCAATCCTCGGCGCAGTGTGACATTCATTGCCGCCGCCAATGCCGTGCGCCCCATCCACGCCCCAAGCGCGGTATAGGTCGCATAGCTGATCGTGGTTAAGGTCAACGCCGTTGGCACAATCACCCACATCTGGCCAGCAATAGGAACGCTGGGATCAACAAACTGCGTAAACGCGGCCAGATACCCCGCCACCGATTTGGGGTTGATGGTCGCAATCATAAACGCACGGCGGTAAATCGATCCGGAGGCTGTCTTGGCCTGAATGGTCCGCGTGGCTATGATCCAACCACGGATGCCTGTATAGATCAAAAACCCCGCGCCAATCAGCTTGGCCACAAAAAACGCGCTGGGCGATGAGACCAACAAGGTGCTGACACCAAAGGCAGAGAGCGCCAAGAACAGCGATGCTTGGGTCAAGATTCCCGCAACTGTCCAAAAGGCGCGCGGGATCCCGTCAGAGACACCCGTCAAAACGCAGTTTACGGCATTGGGTCCGGGTGTCACCACAAAGACCGCCCAAAACGTTGCGAAGATGATCCACCCGTGGAAGGTCATGATAAATTACCATTGTAATAAATGGGCGGTGAAATTATCCAAACCACGACACAGTCCTCTTTGTAAGGGTTGGCCCAACGATAGCTTTGCCCTTTGATCCGAAAACTGTCGCCAATGTTTAACGTGTATGATTTACCGTCGATTTCCATGTTCAACCGCCCGCTTATGATAAAGCCCAATTCATGGGTCGGGCGCGAACAGGGCACGCGCAGACGGCTGTGGGGGTGAAAGGTGGAATGGATCACTTCGAAATCATCGGTCAGATCGGGGGACAGTAATTCTTCGGTCAAACCATCGGCGCGATGACCAACGGCGCGACGATTGTTGTGGCGCACAATGATTCCCGTTTCATCTGAAACCGTGTCGCTTTGCGCGGTTAACAATTCTGGAGGAACTTGTAAGGCGCGCGAAAAATCGGCCAAGTCATCGGTGCTGGGGCGTGATAAATCGCGTTCCACCTGAGACACCCATCCCACGGATTTGCCCAAACTGTCGGCCAAGGCATTCAAGGTCAATCCCCGCGCTTTGCGAAGTGATCTAAGATCCGCACCAAGGCTTTGATATGCACGCGTTTGCGACATTCGGGGTCCGTGAAAAAAAATCCATAAATTTCACGCTGACCGAGTTTCATGAAAAAATCAACAAAAATTTCACGGATATTTCGACATTGTAAAATTGACATGTTCCGCGTAATCACGGGGGCATGATTACACCCTATGATCCCCCGATGGACCCTTTGGTCCTGTTGCACGAAGACGCTCATATCGTGGCTGTTGATAAGCCTGCAGGTTTGTTGTCTGTCCCCGGCCGCGGCGAAGACCTGGCGGATTGTTTATTGACCCGTGTGCAAACCGCGTTTCCAGATGCGTTATTGGTTCATCGGTTGGATCGCGATACCTCGGGTGTTATGGTCTTTGCCCTGACGCCACATGCACAACGCACTTTGTCGATGCAGTTTGAAAAACGCACCACCAAAAAGGTCTATATCGCGCGGGTCGCGGGTGAGGTTGCGGAAAAAAGCGGAGTGATTGATTTACCGCTTATCGTGGATTGGCCAAACCGCCCAAGGCAAATGGTGTGTCACGACACAGGGAAACCGGCGGTAACGGAATGGACGCGCACCAAGGTTGGCAATGGCGAAAGCCGCTTGCGGTTGGAACCCAAAACGGGCCGGTCACATCAACTGCGCGTGCATTGTTTGTCTATGGGACATCCCATCTTGGGCGACCCAATTTATGCGCCTGAAACCTATCACGACCATCCACGCATGATGCTGCATTCGCAAGAGCTGCGGATCAGCCACCCCGTGTCCTTGGATCGTGCGGACGGCATGATTGAAAATGTGGTTGGTGTCTTTGAATTGCCGTTGGGCGTTGCCACCAATTTCGTTGTGAATGGAAAGCACTTTTTGATCCCAATGGCGGTCGAAGAGCCATCCGTCGTCGCGGCCGCATCCCATATGGCCAAACTCGCGGCACCCTATGGCGGGTTTTCGGCGTCACACAGTCAACCGATAATGCGTGGTCAGATCCAGATCACGGGTGTGTCAAACCCTGCATCCGTGCGCCAGATTTTGTTTGAACACAAAGAATCCCTCATATCTTTGGCGAATTCAAAGGATCACGTTTTGGTTGGACTGGGTGGAGGGTGCAAAGATATTGAGGTGCATGAATTTCCAGATACGCCTTTGGGCCCAATGGTTGTTTTGCACATTCTCGTTGATGTGCGTGATGCGATGGGGGCAAATACAGTCAATACCATGGCCGAGATGTTGGCGCCGCGCGTGGAACACATCACCGGCGGCCGCGTGCGGTTGCGCATCCTGTCCAACCTTGCTGATTTACGTGTGGCACGGGCACGGGTGAAAATTCCGTTTGACGGTCTGAATATGCCAAATTTCTCTGGCAAAGATGTGGCCCACGGCATTGTCGAAGCGGCAACACTTGCCATGATCGACCCCTATCGCGCGGCCACGCATAACAAGGGTATCATGAACGGCATCGATCCGATTGTTATCGCGACGGGCAATGATTGGCGCGCGATCGAAGCGGGGGCGCATGCCTATGCTGCCAAAACGGGGCGGTATCAATCGTTGACGCGGTGGGAAATTTCGTCCGATGACGCGCTGTGCGGTTCAATCGAATTGCCGATGGCCGTTGGATTGGTGGGTGGGGCGACCAAATCCCATCCTGCAGCGCAAGCGGCATTGGCTTTGATGGAGGTGACGTCCGCCAATGAATTGGGACAGGTGATTGCCGCCGTTGGATTGGCGCAGAATATGGCGGCCCTGCGCGCCTTGGCGACCGAAGGCATCCAACGCGGTCACATGACCCTGCATGCCCGTAATATTGCGATATCCGCGGGGGCAACTGGCGCACAAATTGATCACGTCGTCCGTGCCATGCTGGACGCAGGTGATATTAGCGCGTCACACGCAAAGGCGATTATTGACGGGCATTAGGCGACCATTTCCTTTGCGCGGGTTACAATGGCCTGCGCCGTGACACCGAAATGTTCATAGAGAACCTCGGCACGTGCCGATGCACCAAAGCTGTCCATGCCGATAAAGGCATCTTTGCGACGCAACCATTTGCCCCAGCCGAATTCCATTGCGGCCTCAATGGCGATGCGGGGCGCTGTTCCTAAGACACTCGCCTGATAATCGGGCGCTTGGGCCTCGAACAATTCCCAACATGGCAGGGATACTACCGCTGCATTAATCCCTTGGTTGGCCAAGTCATGGGCGGCATCGACCGCCAATGCGGTTTCGGTGCCTGTTGCGATGATCGTGATGTCGCGCGGGGCCTGTGGTTCCATCAAAATATAACCACCCTTTGCCGCAAGGTTTTCTCCAAATGTTGTGCGCACGGGGTGGGCCGCTTGACGTGACAGGGCAAAAACAGCAGGCGTTTTATTGGTGCTTAAGGCATCCAACCACAATTCGGCCGTTTCGATTGCATCCGCGGGGCGATAGACATTGATATTTGGCATCGCGCGAAAGCTGGCCAAAATTTCGACGGGTTGGTGTGTTGGCCCGTTTGATCCAACGCCAATTGAATCGTGGCTAAACACAAATGGGACGGGCAATTGCATCAACGCCGCCATGCGCATCGCAGGGCGTTCATAATCGGCAAAGGCCAGATAAGTTACGTTGATCGGACGTAAACCCCCATGGGCGGCAATCCCGTCACACATCGCCCCCATGACATGTTCGCGGACGCCGCAATGCACATATGACCCGGTGCGATCATGGGCCGTGAATGCATGTCGGGATCTTTTGTGATTTGTGGGTGCTTCGAGATCAGCACACAAAACTATCGTTTCTGGCAGGCGCTTCGCCAATTCATCGATTACATCGCCAGAGGCTAAGATCGTGGGATGTGGCGCGGTAATATTGGCCATTTTTTCGATGATCTCAGTTGCCTGACGTGTCCAATCTGTCGGCAGTTGCGAGGCCATCCAACGGTGATATTCGGCCGCGTCGTGATCTGCATTCAATCGGTCTTTCCATTCGGAATGTGCTACCTGACCGCGGGTCATTGAAGATCGGAAATCATCATAGATTGCTTTTGGTATTGCAAACGATGGTTCGGTCCAACCCAACACACAGGCCGCCTCTGCGCGATCTTGGGCGGTCAGGGGTGCGCTATGTCCCCCGCGCTGTCCCTGCAACCGAGGGATGCCTCGCGCAATTGTGGTGCGACAGGCGATCAAGGATGGGCGATCATCGCCTTTTGCGACATCAATGGCGCGATCAATGGCTGTAATATCGTGCCCATCAACGATTTGGACGTGCCATCCCGCTGCGCGAAAACGTGCCGGGATATCTTCGGATATTGATAATGCGGTGTCCCCGTCATCTGTGATCTGGTTGTCATCCCAAAGAAATGTCAGTTTGCCCAGCTTTAGGTGGCCCGCGAGTGATATGGCCTCTTGACCAATCCCTTCTTGCAGGCATCCATCACCGACAAATGCCCAGGTGCGGTGATCCACGCGCGATGGTCCGAATTGTGCCGCAAGGCGTTCTTCGGCGACAGCCATACCAACAGCACAGGCGATGCCTTGGCCCAACAGACCGGTGGTTATTTCAATGCCAGCGTGTTGTTCGATTTCGGGATGGCCCGCGCAAACCGATCCGATTTTCCGAAACGATTTTAAGGCGTTGATATCCATGTGCGGATAGCCCGACAGGTGTAAAAGGGCGTATAGCAGCATTGAACCATGCCCATTTGACAATACAACACGATCACGATCGTGCCATTGGGGTGCGTTTGGGTCGGCTTTTAGGTGATTGGCATACAGCGTCGCGGCGATTTCGGCCATTCCTAACGGCACCCCTTGGTGGCCTTCGCCTGCGTTTAGGATCGAGTCAATCGCAAGAAAGCGAATGGCGTTTGCCATGTTTTGGATGTTGGGCATGTCAGGTGTCCCGCCGTTGTTCATTTGGACCACGTTACCCAAACGCACCCAGTCGGGACAATGTACTAATACTAAACCTTTCGGTTAACTTGCCTTTCTGGATTTGATCTGGTGTTCGCGCAGCAAAGTGTATCCCCCCGATGCCATAATCACGCCCGCCCCCAAGAACGTGAATATGTCTGGAAAAATTCCGAAAAATACAACGCCGTACAAAGTAACCCAAATTAAAATCGTATATTGCATAGGTGCCACGACAACGGCATGTGCAATCTCTAAGGCTTTGATCACCAAAAACTCGCCCGTTCCGGCAAGGATTGCGTAGATGGCGAATAAGGCCATGTGCTCCCAAGATTGAATAGGCTGCCAAACAAAGGGCTGGACCGCCAATAAAATTCCGGCGCTGGTGATGGCGGTGTAGGCAACGGTTGTCATCGTGTTATCTGAGGTTGAAAGATACCGCGAAATGATTTGACGTCCCGCAAACAAAGATGCCGCTGAGACGATGAATAAGTGACCGAATTCAAATGTTTGAAACCCTGGTCGGATGATAATCAACGTACCCATAAATCCGATGACAACCGCGGTCCAGCGGCGCAAGCCCACTGGTTCTCCAAGAATGAAAAACCCCAAGACCGTAACGACCAGAGGCGCAATGAAAGCGATGGATGTTGCATCCGCCAAAGGAATAAAATTAATTCCCAGTACAAAAAGACATGCAGATCCAGTTGCCGATAGCCCGCGAAAAATTTGCAGCCCCCTCTGATCAGATTTTAAGGATACATTTTGGGCGATAAGCGCATATAATATCACGCCTGTGATTAATCCCATCTGACGAATGCCGACCACCTGTAGAATTGGGTAATGGGCGGTAAAGAATTTCGCGATTGTATCGGCCGCTCCGAAAAATACCATTGCCAGGCCCATTAGGACAATGCCGCGCGGATTATTAAGCTGAGATGTCATTGAATTTTACCAAACAAAGCGGCAACAGTGCACGAAGGCATCATTCAACGCTATATCTGAAAAACACAAGAACAAACATAATCGATTTAACGATTATCAGGCATGTGCAAGTTTGATCTTGATGTGTTGGCTGGGGTGGTAGGATTCGAACCTACGGTACACGATACCAAAAACCGATGCCTTACCACTTGGCCACACCCCAACGTGAGGCGTTACTTACGCCGACCTGCGCGGCTGTTCAAGGGGTAAATTCGAAAAAAAGTCGAAATTTTATTCAAAATATTTGGGTGCAATTTCTATACAGTGTTGAATTAATACCTTTGCCACCCCGACCTGCCCGATGGTATCAAAAAACACGGCCTGCGCGCAAGAATCGGACAAATACGGAACAATAATCCGCAAGCGCGTCGGTCAAGTGTGACAATATTATATTGATTTGATTTGATTGTGGGACGCGGCCATTGGGTTGGTCAGGGTCTAAAAGTCTTTCGCGAAAGGTGATCGTTTGCTAAGGTATCGTTCGGGGCTAGGGGGTATTGATATGACAAAACTGCGCTTGTTTTTTTTGTTGTTTCTTGCAGGATTGAGTCTTTTTTGGGCGCTTTCCCAGTCAAGAGTCTATGGAATTGAAAATCCTCAACTGACCGGAAATCCTGCCGCAGGTAAGTTGGTGTTTCATGCATCCGGCTGTGCGGGCTGTCATCGTGCACCAAATTCTCCCCAAGACGATCAAATGATCCTCGCGGGGGGGCAAAAATTCCAAAGCCCGTTCGGGACTTTTGTCGCACCAAATATTTCAATGGATCCAGACTTTGGCATTGGGTCATGGACGTTTGAGCAATTTGTGATCGCTGTGCGTGATGGCGTATCGCCAAAAGGTGATCACTATTACCCTGCTTTTCCTTACAACAGTTATCATTACATGACGGATCAAGATATTGCTGATCTATGGGCTTTTTGGCAAAGCTTGCCGCATTCTGATAGGACAAACGATACACATGATCTGACATTGATCGCGCAATGGCGACGGCCCTTAGGGTTCTGGAAAATGTTGTATTTCCCGACGAAATGGCAAGCGGCGCCCACCCTGTCCGATGTAGAAGCGCGAGGCCATTATCTGGTGCAGGCTCTGGGTCATTGCGCTGAATGCCACACGCCTCGCGATATATTTGGCGGATTGCAGGTGTCTGAATGGATGCAAGGTGCGCCGAATCCATCAGGCAAGGGCGTCATCCCTGCTATTACGCGCGAAAAGTTAAAATGGAGCGCGGATGACATTGCGGCCTATCTAAAATCAGGCTTTACACCCGAGTATGATGTTGCAGGCGGTAAAATGGCAGAGGTGATTGAGAATTTAGCCCATTTGCCCAACGAAGATCTGAACACCATTGGGGTCTATCTGACATCAATAAAGTGATGGAACACAAAAATAGCTTTTGAATTCCATGATCATTAGCGCTAGTTAGACCGCAGCGGTCCCATAGCTCAACTGGATAGAGCAACTGACTTCTAATCAGTAGGTTCGGGGTTCGAGTCCTCGTGGGATCGCCAATA
>RFZH01000051.1 GCA_009920815.1 Paracoccaceae bacterium | reverse complement strand
TGGCCTTGATCAAGGCCATGGCGGCGTCAATCGGGCCAGAACGTGCCATTGCCCAAATTCGGGCCATCCAAAAACGCCCTGATCAACAAGGCACGCTGCGTAAAACGCCATGACTTTATGGCAGGCATGATTCCCAATGCACAACTGCGTGTCCTAGAGAACACGGGCCATTTCCCAACGATAGAAGCCCCCTCGGAGACAAATGCAGTCTTGCGCGATTGGTTGGCCCAGCCTTATGTTTTAAGGTAGGTGACGCATAAAGGATCGGACATGGCAGGTGGATGGGCAAAGGATGGGGCTGTTGGCGAACAGATTGAAGCGAGTATCAATGACGAATTGGCCCGCCTGCGCGCGCAGCCCAAACCGCAAGGCGAAAGCCTGACCCATTGTGCAGAATGCGAAGAGCCGATCCCAGAAAAACGCCGCTTGGCCATCGTTGGCGTCAAGTTATGTCTTGAATGTCAAAGTGAACGGGACGGGCGAATGGTGCAACGTGGCGGGATCAACCGGCGTGGATCGAAAGACAGTCAATTGAAATAGCATTTTATTTTGAGGTTTCGGATCGCTTGCGCGATCCGACCAACGCGGGCTGACGCCCGCGTTTTTTGAGTATTTTGGCAAAGATGAAAGGGATTAATCTTCCATCGCTTCGAGTTCGTCGATCATATCCGAAATCATTGAAAGTCCTTTGTCCCAGAATTTGGGATCAGAGGCATCAAGCCCAAAGGGGGCCAAAAGATCTTTGTGGTGTTTTGAACCACCCGCTTTGAGCATGTCGAAGTATTTTTCTTGGAATCCTTCTGGGTTTTCTTGGTAGACGGCGTAAAGCGCGTTTACGAGGCCATCGCCAAAGGCATAGGCATAGACATAGAAGGGGGAATGGACGAAATGCGGAATATAGGCCCAGAAGGTTTCATAGCCCGGCATAAAGTCAAATGCTGGTCCTAAGGATTGGGCCTGAACGCTCATCCAGAGGGCATTGATGTCATCCGGGGTTAATTCACCCTCGCGACGCGCGGCATGCAGTTTGCATTCAAAGTCATAGAATGCAATTTGGCGCACGACCGTGTTGATCATATCTTCGACTTTGCCGGCCAACATGACTTTGCGCTCGGCTTGGTCTTTGGCGCCGTCCAGCATTTTGCGGAAGGTCAGCATTTCGCCAAAGACCGATGCAGTTTCAGCCAAGGTCAATGGGGTTGAGGATAACATTTCGCCTTGGCCGGCGGCCAGAACCTGATGCACGCCGTGGCCCAATTCATGCGCCAGTGTCATCACGTCACGCGGTTTGCCAAGATAGTTCAGCATCACATAAGGGTGTGCATCGACGACTGTCGGATGGGCAAAGGCACCGGGCGCTTTGCCGGGTTTTACGGGGGCATCGATCCAGCCTTTTTCAAAGAAGGGCTGCGCCAGATCCGCCATGCGCGGATCAAACGCCCCATAGGCCGACATCACGATGTTTTGTGCATCATCCCACGATACGATCCGCGTGCTTTCCATCGGAAGCGGCGCGTTACGATCCCAAACCTGCATCCGGTCAAGCCCAAGCCATTTGCGTTTCAATTCATAATAACGATGGCTGAGTTTCGGATAGGCGTTCACAACAGCGTTGCGCAGCGCGTCAACGACTTCGGGTTCGACGTGGTTTGATAGGTGGCGTCCTGTTTGTGCGGTGGGCATTTTGCGCCAGCGATCAAGGATTTCTTTTTCCTTGGCTTGGGTGTTGTGGACACGGGCAAAGGTTTTGATGTTTTCACCAAAAACACGGGCCAATTCTTCGGCCGCCTCTTGGCGTTTTGACCGATCTTGTTCGGTCAGAAAATTCAATGTGCCCTCGATGTTGTGGACGTCACCGTCGACCGTGAATTCCAGACCTGCGATGGTTTCATCGAACAGCTTTTCCCACGCATCGCCGACCACGCCAAGATCATGCAAGAACGTTTCCATTTCATCGGACAGCTGATAGGGCTTGAACGCGCGAATGCGTTCAAAGGCAGGTTTATAGCGCGCAAAATCTGCGTTTTCTGCATAGAGCTTGTCCAGGTGATCATCCTCTAGGCGGTTGATTTCAAGCGTGAAAAACACCAAAGGTGTTGTAAAGTTGGTGACCTTTTCTTGTGCATCTGACAAGAATTTTGCACGCCCCCCATCGGTGGTAAATTGATAATATCGCAGACCGGCAAAAGACATGATCCGCCCAGCAACGGAATTGATTTTTTCATTGCGTTGAATGCAGCCCAGCATGGCAGTCGCATCCAGTGCGGCAAGCTTACCTTGGTAATCCGACGCAAAGGCGGCGCATTCCTTTTCTAGCCAAGCAAAATCTGACGCTAATTTCGGGTCGTCCTCGCCCAGATACAGATCCCTTAGATCCCATTCCGGCAGGTCCCCTAGATTATTGTTGCCTGCGCTGGGGTTTGCATCAAATACAGGAGCGGGAGAATAATTCATTTTGACCTCTTACATCGTTCCTAACAAACCTAGGTTTATGTCGAAAGCGATGCAAGGGCTGAGCCTGAAATAGACACCAAAAACCTGTGAGTGTCCGACAATCAGATCTGTGAAGCCTGATCCAGCGGCTCGGGCATTAGGTTCAATTGGATCAACGCCTGCGTCATTAACTGTGCGACACGCCCGCGACCCTCCATCAGGGTTTCATGGCGACCGCCGGCCACCACGTGTAAATGACCACCGCGCCAGCTGGACATACGATCGCGGATCTGATGGGGGCTGACAATTTCTTCGGCGTCGCCCAAAAGACAATAACAGGGGATATTGGGGCTTGGTTGGTGCGCAAGCCAAGCCATTTCTTGCCGCGCTTGGCGCAACCAATGCCAACTTGGACCGCCTAGGATCAAGTCTGGACAGGCTGTGACATGCTGCTGCATGACGGCCCATTCGTCGGCGTTGGTGGTCAGCTTGTTGTCTTTGAATGCTGTTTCAAGAACATATGCCTTGCTGCTGGTTGATGGGGCGTAGGAATTTGCAAGGCCAAAGCGTGGCCGGGTGAAAATAGATGCCCCACATGGGACCAGAAAAGATCACCGCACTGATGTCATCCGCTTGGATCAATCGCCTGAGGGCGATGCAGCCGCCCATAGAATGCGCCAACAGATACAGTGGGCGTTCCAATCCTAGATCGCCGATCCATTCCAGCACGGCATCAATATCGCGCTGATAATCGGAAAATGAACCGACGTGACCTATCGCTGGATCGGGTAAAAGACGATCGGCCAAACCTTGGCCCCGCCAATCGATGGTCACAACATTAAATCCGACAGAGCACAAAAACGCGGCTTGAATCGCATATTTTTCAATGTACTCGGTGCGCCCCGGAAAAATGAGAAATGTTCCACGGGCGTTTTTAGCGCGCAACAATGCAACACGAATGCGAATGTCATCACTGGTCCTTAACCAAAAGGCTTCGGATCCGTTATCCGCATGTGTTAACGACGACAGATAAGGGGCAGCAGTAAAAGACATTATGACAGCGCAGATCCCAATCGCATCGCTGTTCCCATATCGCCATCTAGTTTCAGACGTCCAGTCATAAAGGCTGTTGTTGGATTGATGTCGCCTGACAAAATGCCCTCGAAGGTTTCGGCGCTTGCGCTTAATGTGACATCAGTGTCTTCGTCGCTTGCACGCACGCCTGCGCCGTCAATTACGATTGATCCGTGATCAGCGATGCAAAACTTAGCGGATCCATCAAATGATGCGCCATCAAATTTTTCGCTTAGCGCTTTGACTGCGGCCTCGATTACATTGCTCATACTTTTGGCTCCACTTTGCATTTGTATCGTTTACGTAAACTGTTAAATGTAAAGTATGAAGCGAGTTGTTAACTTTTTCAAATATACTTTTGTGACACTGGCGCTTTACTGCGCGTCAGGTGCAAGCATTGCGCAAACAATGCCGTCAAAATTAACGCAATTGTATCAAGATTTGCGACAATCTGCCCCAGAAAACGCACCCAAAATCGAAGCAGAGATCCGTTTTTTGTGGACATCATCAGGATCGCATACGGTCGATTTATTGGTCAAGCGCGGGCAGGATGCCTTGGATCGTGGCGAAACAGCTTTGGCTGCAGAACATTTCAGCGCAGCCATCGAACTGGGGCCACGGTATACGGGTGCTTATATCCTGCGCGCGCGGGCCTATGTTCTGGCGGGCGTCTTGGGTCCCGCAGTTCATGATTTACAGACAGCCCTTAGGCTGGATGAAAACCAATTCGACGCCATCGCGCTTTTGGGGCAAGTTTTTGAAAGGTTGGGGGATTTGGACCTTGCGCAGCGCAGCTATGAACAAGCGCTTGCCATTCATCCACATTTCGCCCAAGTAAAAGAGGCCCAAGCCGCCCTGCGTGCGGTGGTAGGCGATCAGGCACTTTAATCAAGGACAGATCATGTCATCGCGGATCGTGGCGGTCTTGGGGCCGACAAACACGGGGAAAACCCATTACGCCATTGAACGGATGTTGGCCCACCGTACAGGTATTATTGGCCTGCCGCTGCGGTTGTTGGCCCGCGAAGTTTATGATAAAATCGTTGCCATTCGGGGGCCTTCTGTGGTGGCCTTGGTCACGGGCGAAGAACGCATCGTGCCGCCACGCGCACAATATTGGGTGTGTACGGTCGAAGCGATGCCAGAGGGCATGGCGACCGATTGTTTGGTGGTCGATGAAATTCAGTTATGCGCTGATCGTGAGCGGGGGCATGTGTTTACCGACCGTTTGTTGCGCGCGCGCGGACATGTCGAAACGCTGTTTTTGGGGGCCGACACGATGCGCGGCCCGATTGCGCATTTGGTGCCAGAGGCGCAATTCGTGCGCCGTGAACGCATGAGCCAGTTGGTTTATTCGGGTTCGAAAAAGCTTAGTCGGATGCCACCCCGCAGTGCGATTGTGGGATTTTCGGTCGACAACGTTTATGCGATTGCTGAATTGCTGCGCCGTCAAAAGGGCGGAGCGGCCGTGGTCATGGGCGCGCTTAGCCCGCGCACACGCAACGCGCAGGTTGAATTGTATCAAAATGGCGATGTTGATTATCTGGTCGCAACCGATGCAATTGGCATGGGGTTGAACTTGGATGTCAATCACGTTGCCTTTTCATCGCTGACCAAATTCGACGGTCGACGTATGCGTGAATTGATGCCGAATGAATTGGCCCAAATTGCGGGCCGCGCGGGACGTGGGATGAGCCACGGCAGTTTTGGCGTAACAGGCGAAGCATCACCATTGTCGGATGAGGTGGCCCAAGCGATTATGGACCATCGCTTTACGCCCTTGAAAAAGCTGATCTGGCGAAATTCTGCGATGAAATTTTCCACTCTGGATGCGTTGATCCATTCGCTTGAGCTGTCCCCGAACGATGACATGTTGGTCAAAGCCCGCGAGGCGGATGATTTGATCGCGCTAAAAGCGTTGTCGCAAATGGCCGAAGTGCGTGCCCGGGCCAGTGATGTGGCTTCGGTCAAATTGCTGTGGGATGTATGCCGCATTCCGGATTTCCGTGGTATCTCGGCGGGGGAACACGCGAGTCTATTAGAGGTGATTTTCAATTACCTTCACCAAGACGGGGTGATTCCCGAAGATTGGATGGCGCGACAGGTCAAACGCATTGATCGCACCGATGGGGATATCGATGCATTGTCCAAAAGATTGGCATTTATTCGGACCTGGACATATGTCGCGCAAAGAAATGGGTGGATGCGTGATGAAAATCATTGGCGAGACGCGACGCGCGTTGTAGAAGATCGCTTATCTGATGCTCTTCACGAGCGTTTAATGCAAAAATTTGTGGATCGGCGGACATCGGTATTGTTACGCCGGCTCAAACAAAAGGAGGCCCTATTGGCCGAAGTAAATGAAAATGGTGAGGTGAGCGTCGAAGGACAATTCGTCGGTCGCCTAGAAGGTTTCCGTTTCCGTCTGGATCAAGATGCAAGCGGCCAAGAAGCAAAGACAATCAATGCAGCCGCCGTCCAAGCCTTGGCGCCGCACTTCCATCTACGGGCAGATCGGTTTTACAACGCACCCGATACGGAAATTGATTACACCGAACAGGGCGGTCTTATGTGGGGCGACCAAGCGGTGGGCAAATTGGTTGCGACCGATGATCCGCTGCGTCCACAGGTCAAAGCTTTTGTCGATGACGAGGCAGGCGCAGATGTTATGCAAAAGGTCACCCGCCGTTTGCAGCATTTTGTCGATCGTAAAATTGCGGCCTTGTTTGAACCTCTTTTGAACGTACAGCGCGACGAAGCGTTAACAGGCATCGCGCGTGGTTTCGCGTTCCGCCTGATCGAAGCGTTAGGCGTCATTAATCGCGCCGACGTGGCCGAAGACGTCAAGTCTCTGGATCAAGATGCGCGCTCTGCTTTGCGCAAGCACGGGATCCGTTTTGGACAATTCACCATTTTCATGCCGTTGCTTTTGAAACCTGCGCCTACGCGGTTGCGTTTGGTTTTGTGGGCGTTGCACGCAAAGATGGATGAATTTCCCGAAGCGCCTCCGCCCGGTTTGGTGACGATCCCAGTCGATAAAAATGCACCTGATGGCTATGATCGTATGGCAGGATACCGCAACGCGGGCGAACGTGCGATCCGCATCGACATGTTGGAACGTTTGGCAGATTTGTTGCGTGCCGAGGACAGTCGTGGCGGGTTTGAAGCCAAACCTGACATGTTGTCCATCACAGGGATGACATTGGAACAATTTGCCGACCTGATGCAAGGTTTGGGCTATGCCGCAGAAAAAGGCGAGCGCGCCAAGCAACGCGTTGTGGCCGAGGCTGTCGCGGCGGATGTCGCCGAAACGGCGGATGTGCAACCAGCTGACGCGGCCGAGACAGACGACGCTTCACAGGCACCGGCCGAAGCTGCTGCCCCTGAAACCGAAGTGTTTTATACATTCACATGGGGGCGCAAGCCAAAGCAACGCGATAACGCTCCGCGGCGTCGCGATGCCAAAGGTGATGGACAAAAACCACGTGGCAAAGGCAAGCCCAAGGGCGGTAAACCAGGGCGCCCTGATCAGAACAAAGCCAAATCATTCCAAGCACGCCCTGAAAAGAAAGAGCGTCCAATCGACCCCGACAACCCCTTTGCCGCCGCGCTGATGGGTTTGAAGGGCAAGGAATAATTCGGCGATGACATCAGGAAAACTGCGCGTGGACAAATGGTTGTGGCACGCGCGGTTTTTCAAAACCCGCACCTTGGCCGCCAAGATTGTATCTGGCGGTCATGTGCGTGTAAATTCCGACAAAATTTCCAAACCCGCCTATTCCATTGTCGTTGGTGATGTTTTGACATTCGCCCAAGGCAATCACATTCGCGTGATCGAGGTATTGGCATTGGGCGAACGCCGCGGTCCTGCGCCCGAGGCACAAACGCTTTATCTGGATAAATCACCAATTCAGGAAAAAGATCCGTCGCAACCCAAGTCTGAGGGAAAAGGACGCCCGACAAAGAAGGATCGGCGCAACCTTGATCTTATCCGTGGACAAAGTCTTGAATGATGGTGCGCATTGCATTAGCAAGCGAATAACAGAACTAATTTGGACGTGACACATGACCTATATCGTCAATGACAATTGTATTGCCTGTAAATACACCGACTGCGTCGAAGTATGCCCAGTTGATTGTTTTTACGAGGGTGAAAACATGTTGGTTATCCGGTGATCTAGGAATCAGGTGTTTTTTATGTTATGTTGCGCAGCATGAGTAAGGATTACACGCTAAGAACGGGAGCTTGGCCGTTTTAGTCATCCCATAACACAAAAACGTTGACGATAACCCAATTGTTGTCGCCGGTGTTTTTTTCGTCTTAGAAAGACGTCACTAGAGGACCAATGAATGACAAAGTCAAAGAAATCTGAATTCCGCCCAAACGATTACGTTGTGTATCCTGCACACGGTGTTGGGCAGATCGTTTCTATTGAAGAACAGGAAGTTGCGGGCATTTCCCTAGAACTTTTCGTGCTGTCTTTTGAAAAAGACAAAATGACATTGCGCGTTCCAACGAACAAAGCAACCGAAATCGGTATGCGCAGCCTCAGCACGCCTGATGTTGTGGACCAAGCGATGAAAACGCTAAAGGGCAAAGCAAAAGTGAAACGCGCCATGTGGTCGCGTCGTGCGCAAGAGTATGAACAAAAGATCAACTCTGGCGATCTGATTGCAATTGCCGAGGTCGTGCGTGATTTGCACCGCAATGACGATCAGCGCGAACAAAGCTATTCTGAGCGTCAATTGTACGAAGCTGCCCTTGAGCGTTTGACACGTGAAGTGGCCGCTGTCGCAGATGGTGACGAAGCGGCAGCAGCAAAGCGCGTGGGCGAGGTATTGGTATCACGCGCCGCGTAAGCGACACAAATTATCCCAACCTTATCAAGCCGCGCATATCCCTGCGCGGCTTTTTTATGCGCGGTCTTTGCGGGTTTCGTCCAGTGCCGCCAAAAGGCTTGCCTCGAGCTCTTGTTCCAGCTCTTTTGCGCGACTGATATAGGCGTCGTTTTCATGGGCGGGAACGTCATGACGCCAAACCTGTGCCAATTCCAGCAGGGAATGACGGTCATGCTGATAAAAGGCTTGTTCAGCCGCGGCGGCTTCGTAATCGGTCAATCCAAGGTTTTCTAACGCATAACGTCCTGCGCGCAGGCTGCTGTCAAACAATTCGCGCACAATATCATTTGCGCCCGCCTGATACAGGGCAAAGACGTGGTTGCGATCACGTGCGCGGGCAACAATATGCAGGTCAGGCCGTTCGCGCCGCGCGTATTGCACCATCAAGGTTGCCTTATCTGGATCATCAAGGGCAACAACCAAAACGCTGGCCTCTTTCAAACCGGCTGCTTTTAGAACCTCTGGGCGGCTTGGATCGCCAAAGAACCCTTTGATCCCAAAGCGACGCATCAATTGCAGGGTCGTCAAGTCATTATCCAAGACAACGGTTTCAAAGCCCGTATTGCGTACCAACCGGTTTACGATCTGTCCAAAGCGTCCAATCCCCGCGATAATGACCGGACCTTGGGTGTCAACGGCATCTGGTTCATGATCATGCCCGTTGTCTTGTGACCGTTTTTGCATCGTATCATACAAGATAAAGAGCAGCGGCGTGATCAGCATCGAAAGGGCGACTGCCATCAGCAACCGATCGCCCAACCATTTCGGTAAAACGTGCAGCTGTACTGAAAAGGACAACAGCACAAACCCAAATTCCCCCGCCTGTGCCAACGAAAGGCTAAACAGCCATCGATTGCGGCCTTTGATCTTGAAAACGAGTGTTATGAAAAACAAGACGGCCGCTTTTATGGCAATCACGCCCACGGTAATGGCCAGAAACAAAAGGGGATCTTTTAAAAATCCTGAAACGTTTATCCCAGCACCGACCGTAATGAAAAACAGGCCGAGCAATAGCCCCTTGAACGGTTCGATGTCGCTTTCCAATTCGTGCCGGAATTCTGAGTTGGCCAAGACGACGCCAGCCAAAAAAGTGCCCAAAGCAGGCGAGAGGCCGACAAGTGTCATCAAAAATCCAATGCCTGCGACAATCAACAGGGCAAGAGCCGTATACATTTCACGCAAATGCGCTGCATGGATATAGCGAAAGACAGGGCGCATCAGATAGACCCCTGCCAATATAATGGCCGCGATTGCCCCAAGCGTTGACAGGGTCACCGCCCATCCTGGCAAGCCATCCAGCAATGCGGTTGCGCCATGTGCGGTGTCCTCGGATGGACCACGGGCCAAAGATCCGTCTGGATTGATGGTCGGGGTGACCACGGACAAAAGGGGCAAGATCGCCAGCATCGGAATGACCGCGATATCTTGGGTCAAGAGCACGGCAAAACTTGATCGCCCGCCTGCGGTTTGCATCAACCCTTTTTCAGAGAGCGTTTGCAACACGATCGCGGTTGAAGACAGCGAAAGGATCATGCCAATTGCGATGCTAGATTGCCATGCAAAGCCCAAGATGCTGCAGGCAATAGCGATCAATATAATCGTCAACGAAATTTGCATCCCACCCAAGCCGATCAGCTTTTTGCGCATGCCCCATAACGTTCGGGGCGTCAATTCTAGGCCGATCACAAAGAGCATCATGACAACGCCAAATTCGGCAAAATGTTGTAGATCGTGTGTTTCATTGCCGACCAAACCCAAAACCGGCCCGATGACCAAACCCGCCAACAGATAGCCCAAGACCGATCCTAACCCGAGCCGTGATGCCAAAGGCACGGCAATGACCGCTGCGGCAAGATACACAACAGACTGGGCAAGAACGTCGATCATTTACAGGTGTCTTTCAAATTGGGGGTAATTGAGCATATAACATGCGGTTGGGTTTCAGGTACACACTATCCGTGATTTCCGCAGCGCGCCTATCCCTTGGGTAATTTTAATACAACGTTCTGGCCGCTTTTGACATAGCGCAGTTCAGTATCCCCTATCGCTGCGACTTTGCCACCGTCTAACTTGTCGCCGACACTGACCATTTGCCGCCGTCCGTTTGAAAATCGCACCAAGGCGCGTTTTTTAGACCCTGTTCCATAGACACCAAGCAAATTCAATTTATTCAGCTTGAGCGCATTTTTGATGGTCGCTTCTTTGCTGACCTTTGCGTTGGACGGTATTTTTGGGGCAGCGTTTGTTGGCGGTGCCGCTTCGTCGCCTTCTTCTTCGGGGGTGATGACCGCGGTTTTACGCGCGGTGTCTAAATTCTTTGGGCGCGCTTTGGGTTTAAGAACCTCGTTCAACCCTGTGTCCGCGCTGTCTTGTTCCAGCGATGCCAGCGTCTCTTGGATGCTGTCTTCTAAACTGACGGGCTTTTCCCGTGGCCGCAAAAGACGCAACGCGTCATTTTCGGCTTGGGCCTGATCGGTGGCAATCGTGGCGTCGGGCCGACTGCGGGGGCGCAAATTGATCAGCGGCGTTCCACTGGATGCCAAAAGTGATTTTGCAGTTTCAATCACTGGTTCGTCTGCCTTTTCCTGTTCTGGCCTTACTGGGGGAACAAGACTAGGTTTGCCCAGATATACCAGATGTCCATCAGGTGCCATCGCGCCTTCGGGCGTCGCTTTCACCAATCCTTGGCCATCTAGTTCAAAAATCGTGCCAGCAGGGGCAGGAGGACGCGTGTTTGGTTGAAAACTTTCGCCCGTTAGGCTGGCGTTGGCGTCCAAGGCTATTGCATCTTGGATGGCAACATTTGGATCAATGGACGCGATATAGACGTTGCCCAATGGCAAGGGCGTCTGCGCGACCGGTGCATCGGGTTCGGTTGGCCAGACACCAATCGCGGCATAGATGCGTTGTAATTCTTGTGGTGTATAGATGACGCCTGTGTTGATATCGTCAGGCGTTTCAGGTTCTGGTTCCAGCTCTGCTGTGTCCAGATCGCTGTCTGGCGCGTCAGGGACCACCACGTCTTTGGGGGGCAGGCTTATGGCGACAGGCGTATCGGGTTTATTCGTTGCAGAGCTTAGCGGCTCTGGCGGCAAAACAACGATATCCGTATCGGCATCGGGACCCGAGGACATGTAATAGCCAAACGCGCCACCGACAAAAATGATCAATGCAATCAGTGCCGCAATCAACGCGCTTGGCGCACCAAAGGGTTTGTCCTGACCCACCTGTCCGTTGCGCTTGCCAAAAACGGTCAGTCGTTCTGCATCATTTCGCAAATCGGCCGAAGGTGCGCGGTGGTTAGGCAATGTTAACGGTGCCGCAAAATCGAATGGACGATCTTGTTTTGGTTTTGCCTGACGACGGCTAAAAAACAGGGCTACTGCGCCTTTGGGTTCTTGGGGCGTGTCATCTGACATGACGGGGTCTTGCAACATGTCGCTGGGCGCCTGTGCAATCAGTGTTGCCGCGGTATCGGGCTTGCCCGCATCGCGATGATTGTCCGCATCCAAGAGACGTTTCGTTGAAAATATGATCGGCGCGGGTGTGTTTGCTGACGGCGCTTGTGATGCAGGTGGCGTGCCTGGTGCTAAGCGCGATACCGGTTGCATCGAACCCGCAGGATTTTCGGCAAGACCGAAATATGGATAGTCTGGATAGGTTGCCGTATCAGGCTGTGCTGTTATGCCAAGGGGGATAAAGTGATGACTTGTGGCAAATTCCTCGGCCTCAATTAGGGTTTGGATCGCCGTCGCAGCAACATATACGACATCACCACTGATACAGAAATCATAGCGCAATTCCTGAATGGAGTAGGGCGTTTTTCCGTCCAATTCGCCGACGATTTTTTCCAATAATTCAATATGATCCCATGCAGGGTCATGATCAAAATTTAGAAATTTGATTTGTTCGAGCGGGATAAACAACTGGACAGATCCATCCTGTTGTTCAGTGTCTTTCATCGTGTCGCGCAGCGCAGTAATGGCTTGGGGCAAATTGTCAGAGCTTAGCGAGACGTTTTTAATCACAGACCATGACGTTTCGGTTCTGCGCATCAAATCAATCCCGTCAAATGACAGGTTCAGCGCAAGATTAGGAATTGGCAAAGCTGTTTTCGTCATAAAATTCACAGATCCCCTTAGCGCGGCATCTTATATCAACTTGGGACCAAGTAAAAGCAAAACACCGCCTATGGCGAAAATCTGCTCTATGGAAAATAAACGACATGTGTCATGGTTTTTTTATTCAAGAATAGGAGTGAATGGTTTGAAAACGATTGTTTTTTTCATTTGGACGGTGTGTTTGTTCGGAACCGCCAATGCGGGCGTTTTGACAGTACTTGGCACAGCACAAATCGAGGCAGCACCGGATCGGGTCGTTTTAAACATTGGCGTCAGCGTGGTTGATGCCGAAGCGTCAAAAGCGAT